>NZ_JAJJOC010000006.1:0-258641 GCF_020907365.1 Arthrobacter sp. zg-Y750
CCCCCCCCCCCCCCGCAGGGCTGCATAAGAGCGCTGCGGCAGCGCCTGACACGTTGGCCGGACCGGGGAACCGATCCGGCCAACGCTGCCTCGGGCAGGTAACGTAATACCGGTGCAGGGAACATCACCGGTAATCAAGGCAGTGGCCAGTTGGCTGCTTGCCCTCATGCTCACCATTGCGGCCGCCGTCGTCGCCGTCTACTTCGTGAACGCGAAGGCGTACGGCCCGGAACACCAAATCCGCGCCTATCTGCAGACGGTGGCCGACGGCGAGGGCGGGCAGGCCCTGGGGCTGCTCCACGCCTCGGTCCCCGAGGCCAATGCCGCACTGCTGGACAACGATGGACTCCGTGCCTCGGTCAAGGGCCTGGAGGTGCTGGAGGTCGGCGAACCCGAAGACCTCGGCGAGGACCGCGTCCAGGTTCCGGTGCGTTATGCGTACGACGGCACGGAGGGCACCACCGGGTTTGTCCTCGAGAACGCCGGAAAACACTGGATGTTCTTCGACACATGGGAGTTTGTCCCGTCAGCCCTGCCCACGGTCCAGGTCAATGCCCCCGCACTGCGGGAAGCGAACCTCAACGGTGTACGGGTAACGCTGCCCGAGGGCGTGAACACGTTTGCCGCTTTCCCCCTCTCGCGGGTGGCGGCCTCCTATGAAAGCCCGTATCTGGCGGCCCCCGAGCAGCACACGGTGGTGACCGCGGAGTCCGAGGAACAGCTGAATCTGGCGCCCGAGGCCACCAAGGACCTGATCTCCAAGGTGGACACCAGCATCCGCGCGTTCCTGGACGAGTGCACCGCCGCGGACCGCCTGGCTCCCCCGGGCTGTCCGTTCTACCACTTGACCAACAACCGGGTGGACCAGCCCATCAAGTGGAGCATTGCGCAATACCCCCAGGTAAAGCTGACGCAGACCGAGGGCCGCTGGGTCCTGAGCCCGCTGACCGGCACGGCCCGGGTCACGGCCACCCAGATCGACCTCTTCACCGGAGCCAAGAGCCCGCTGGTGGCCGAGGAGGGCTTCACCTTCAACGCGTCCCTGCGGGTGGACGGCGAAGAGGTGTCCGTAACCCCCCAGGTGGACTGACTTAGTCCAGGCCGCGCAGGTCCAGGACCAGCGCGGACTCGCCGTCGGCCTGCACCTCAACCGGGATTCCCCAGTCCTGCTGGTACATGTGGCACGCAGCGTGGTCGGGGATTTCACCGCCGGGCTCGCCGTCGCATGCCGCCGCGCGGGCGGTGATGTGCAGGACTCCCCCGCTCACCTGGTCCGACAGCACGATCTCGCGGGTCAGGCCGGTGGCCGTGCCGCCGCCGGAGACCAGCAGCTCCTCCGGGGAGGCGGAAATCTTCAGCTGCGTGGGGTCGCCCCAGCGGTCATCCAGCTTCTGCCCCTTGGGGGCGGCGAAGCGGATGGTCAGAGCCAGGGGGCCGGCAGCCACGGCGGTCTTGGGCCGCTGCGTCTGGCGGGCACCTTCGTCCACGGACTGGGCGTCCTTCGGGATGGGCAGGCGGACCAGCTGGTGCCGGTTCGCTTCGACCACAATCAGCAGCGGCTCGGCGGAACTGCTGTCCACCAGGACGTCCGACGGCTCGGCCAGTCCCCGGGCCAGGGTGGAGACGGTGCCCGTGGCCGGATCATAGCGGCGCACGGCGCCGTTGTAGGTGTCCGCCAGGGCTACCGAACCGTCCGGCAGCACCGCCACGCCCAGCGGGTGCTGCAAACGGGCCTCGGACGCCTCGCCGTCGCGGAACCCGAAGTCGAACAGGCCGGCGCCGACGGCGGTGTCCACCTGAACGCTGCCGTTGGCGTCCACCGTCAGCCGGCGCAGGGCCGAGGTTTCAGAGTCAGCCACCCAGATGTTCCCGTCGGCGTCCTCGGCCAGTCCGGAGGACTGGGCGAACCAGGCCTCCTTGGCTGCGCCGTCGAGCAGTCCTTCCAATCCGGTGCCCGCCAGCACGGCTACCCCGCCGGTCGCGGGGTCGAAACTGAAAATCTGGTGCGTACCGGCCATGGCCACCACCAGGCGGCCGAGCTTCGCGGACCAGACGAGGTCCCACGGAGAGGACAGCGAAACATTCAGCGGATCAGCGCCAAGCAGGTCGGAAGCATCTGCCGGAACACTGCCTGCCCCAGCCGCGTCCTCTGCGGTGGCCGCCTCGGCGGCACCGGCCTTGGACTGGTTCCCGGCGTCCAGCAGCCGCTGCACGCCGTTGCCGGCCAGCGTAGTGACCGTTCCTGCTGCCATATTCACCCCGCGCAGGCGGTGGTTCACGGTGTCCGCCACAACGACGTCGTACCCGGCCTGCGCAGCCACATCGGCGGGCAGCAGGGCCACGCCCTGGGGCTCGTTGAAGCGTGCCGCGCCAGCGTCGCCGTCGCGCCATCCCTTGGTGCCCTCGCCGATCACGCGGCGGACCGTGGCCAGGTCGGCTTCAAGCTCCACCAGCCGGTGGTGGCCTGTGTCGGCCACCAGGAAGGTGCCGCCGGGCAGGGCGGTTACCTTGCCCGGGAAGCGCAGGTCTCCGGCGGAGGGCTCTGCGGGCACGTAGGGACCGTCGCCGCGGTGCAGCGTCCCCTTGGCCTCATGCTCGGCCACGAGCTCGGCTACGAGCGATTCCAGGCCCGCTGCGTGGCCCTCGCCGGACAGGTGCGCCACGATGTAGCCCTCGGGGTCCAGAACTACGAGTGTGGGCCATGCGCGGGCAGTGTAGGCCTGCCAGGTCAGCAGCTCGGGGTCGTCCAGGACCGGGTGGTGGATGTCATAGCGCTCGACGGCCGCGGCCAGGGCCACCGGGTCCGCTTCGTGCTCGAACTTGGGTGAGTGGACTCCCACCGTCACCAGCACGTCCGAGTACTTCTCCTCGAGGGGCCGCAGCTCATCCAACACGTGCAGGCAGTTGATGCAGCAGAAGGTCCAAAAATCCAGCAGCACAATCTTGCCGCGCAGATCCTCAAGGTTCAGCTGCCGGCCGCCGGTGTTCAGCCAGTTCCGGCCCTCCAGCTCGGAGGCCCGCACCCGGT
Source organism: Arthrobacter sp. zg-Y750 (assembly GCF_020907365.1). Taxonomy (NCBI): domain Bacteria; kingdom Bacillati; phylum Actinomycetota; class Actinomycetes; order Micrococcales; family Micrococcaceae; genus Arthrobacter; species Arthrobacter sp. zg-Y750. Next base: position 3,029 of record NZ_JAJJOC010000006.1, read on the forward strand.
ATCCGGCGCGCACGGTTTCAGTCATTAACGATCTCCTTGGTCCTGGGTCCTGGCATCATGCTGGGCCAGTGTTGCAAACATGTTGTTGTAAGCAGTGAGGTCGGCGTCATTATTCCGCTCGGCCGCACGGTCGGAGCGCCGCGTCTCCCGTGCGTCGCTCTTGGACCACTGGTAAGCGACCCCGATGGCGACGAAAAGCGTGGGGATTTCACCGATGCCCCACATCAGGGACCCGCCCAGCTGCTGGTCTGCCAGTGCCGACAAGCCCCACTCCCGGGCCATGTTGCCGAAGTAGGAGGCCTGGATGAGCGCTGTGCCGCCCATCACTGCCACGCCGAAGAACGCGTGGAAGGCCATGGTGGCCAGCAGGATGACCAGCCGCAGCGGGTACGGCGCCCGGGCGGGCAACGGGTCTATGCCGATCATGGTCAGGATGAAGATGTAGCCGGTGAGCAGGAAGTGCAGCACCATCAGCTCGTGGCCCACGTGCTCGCGCAGGGCGAAGCCGAACAGGTCCGAGTAGTAGAAAATCACAATGGACCCGGCAAAGTTCACGGCCGCGAAGATGGGGTTGGTGATGATCTTCGAGTAGCGCGAGTGCACTCCGATCAGGATCCATTCCCGGATCCCGCGGGTTCCGTCCCGGCGCGGGGCCAGGGTCTTGAGCGCCAGGGTCACCGGCGCGCCAAGCACCAGGAACAGGGGCACCACCATGGTCAGGGCCATGTGCCCCAGCATGTGGGTGCTGAACAGGACCATGCCGTAGACCGCAGGCGCCCCGGAGGTGATGTAGGCCAGGGCCATCAGGCCAATAAGCCAGCACGCGGTGCGCAGCACCGGCCACTTGTCTCCGCGGCGGCGCAGTTTCACCGCACCAATCAGGTACGTCACGGCCAGGGTGATAATAATCGCCACCCACAACCAGTCCGGCCGCCATTCGGTCAGGTATCGCTCCGAGGTCAGTTCCGGGGGCAGGTCGTATCCGGTGAGGATGCGTGCCGGCGACGCGTCCGTGGGCAGTTCTTCCGAGCGCGGGGGTGCGGTGCGGCCCAAGGCCACCGCCACGCCGGACACGGCGCCCATGATGGCCAGTTCCACGGCCACCAGCTGCCACAGCACCCGCTGCGCGGACAGGTCCCCCTTGGAACCGGCCACGGCCGTTGCTCCGGCGGTACCGGGCGTGCGTGCCGGGTTGGAGCCGGCAAGGCGGGGAATGATCCAGCGGCGGTGCATCAGTCCCAGCAGGCCCAGCAGCAGGGTCAGCGCAGCCTTGGTGAGCACCAGGGCGCCCCACCTGCTGCCGAGCTGGTCCAGCGAGGTGATCCGCAGCGAGGCGTTGACGACGCCGGAGAGGAACACCAGTGCGAAGGCGAAGCCGGCCAGGGCGGAGAACCGGGTCAGTACGACGCCGGTGATGGAACCGAGCTGCCGTGAAACAACGGCCAGCACAATGATCCCGCCGATCCAGAGGCACACACCCAGCAGGTGCAGGCCAATGGAGTTCACAGCCGCACTGTGGTCGTCACCGCCGGCCGAGTGGCCAATCAGGGCGGTGGGCAGCAGCGCGCCGACGGCAAGGATCAGGGTGAAGGCCAGCATGCCCAGGGAACGTACGCCGAACGTCAGTGCAGTGACGACGGCGGCAATAATGCTGATCGCCAGCCAGGCCCGGCCGGTGGAGAAGTCCGTGAGGAAGGAAGCCAAGCCGTCGGTGTACCCGGAGCCGGCGCTGAGCGGAAGGCCGGAAACGTCCGAGTACGTGAACACCATGACCGCCAGGGCGGACACGGTCCAGAGAATGGCGGCTCCGCTGGCCAGCGTCAGTGTGCGGGTGAACGCGGGATGCTCCGGTTCGGCTGATGCGGCCCGGCCGGTATCGGATTTGCGCGTCCGTTTGAAGTTCAGGTGTTTGGGAACAATAGCCACCGCGAACAGCAATGAGCCGATCACCGCCGCCATGGAGATGTTCTGTACCGCTTTGGCCGCGGGCAGTGCCCAGCGGGTCAGCGCACCGGGGTCCCCCAGCTGCGAAGCCCCGGCTGCGCCTGTGAAGAGCAGCGCGGAGGCGAGGGCAATAAAAACGAGGGCGCCGGCAGCCGCCAGCCAGCCGGTCCGCACCGCGCCAGCGTCAGCGTTCCCGCCGTCCGCTGCGCTTGGATCATTCCCGGTGCGCGGCTGCGGGCGCAGGTCAGCGCCTGCAGAGCGGGCGGTGGAGGTTTTGGCAGATTTTGGCACAGTACCCATTCTCTACCCCCGGTAAAAATAGGGCCAATCATTGTTGCCGCCCTCACGGTGCGCCCGGACGCAGAAAGGGCCGGCATCATGGATGCCGGCCCTCTGTACGCTGCGGCTTAGGCCGCTGCGGATGCTACTTCTTGGAGACAGCGGCCTTCAGCTTGGAGCCGGCAGTCAGCTTGACGCTGTGGCCTGCCGGGATCTGGATGGTTTCGCCGGTCTGCGGGTTGCGGCCCGTGCGTGCAGCGCGGTCGGTGCGCTCAACTGCGAGCCAGCCCGGGATGGTGATCTTCTCGCCGTTGGAAACGGAGGTTGCGAAGATGTCGAAGACGGCATCCAGCACGCCGTTGACTGCGGTCTGGCTGTTGCCGGACTTTTCTGCAACTGCGGCAACAAGTTCACTGCGGTTCATAGCCAATTTATGTCCTCCTGGACTCTGGGGTATTTCGTGCGGAAACGCGGATGCGAAACCGCCGCTGTTCGAAAACTTACCAGCTTGGACCCCCAACTCCGGCAAAAACCCCTGCATTCAGCGGATTTTTCCGGTTTTTCGAGCCGAAAAAGGCCAATTTCGGCTGGCCGGACCACCAACTCGCGTCCCCGGCCTCCTGCGTGATACCGTCCCGCGCCCCAGCTGGTACAGCGCGGCCCTGAAGCCCAATTAACAGCAAAAAGGGCGACCCCTTCAAGGGGCCGCCCTTTTTGGCGGTAAAGCAGTGCTTACCAGCTGGACTTCTTGATGCCCGGCAGTTCGCCTGCGTGGGCCATGTTGCGGAAACGCACACGCGAGATACCGAACTTCTGGAGGGTACCGCGGGGGCGGCCGTCAATCTGGTCACGGTTGCGAAGGCGGACCGGGGAAGCGTTGCGCGGGAGCTTCTGCAGGCCGAGGCGTGCAGCTTCGCGGGCTTCGTCGGTAGCGTTTTCGTCTACCAGGGTCTTCTTCAGTTCGAGGCGCTTTGCAGCGTAGCGCTCAACAACGACCTTGCGCTGCTCGTTGCGGGCAATCTTGGACTTCTTTGCCATTCTTAGCGCTCCTCACGGAATTCGACGTGCTGGCGGATCTTGGGATCGTACTTCTTCAGAACCATACGATCCGGATCGTTGCGACGGTTCTTGCGAGTTACGTAGGTGTAGCCGGTGCCCGCAGTGGACTTCAGCTTGATGATCGGACGTACGTCCTTATCCTTAGCCACTACAGCTTCACACCCTTCGCGATCAGGTCGGTAACAACAGCGTCGATGCCGCGGATGTCAATCGTCTTGATGCCGCGTGCAGAAACCTGCAGCGTCACGTTGCGGCGCAGGGACGGAACCCAGTAGCGCTTCTTCTGAATATTCGGGTCGAACCGACGCTTGTTGCGGCGGTGCGAGTGCGAAATGCTGTGACCAAAGCCGGGGATGGCTCCGGTTACCTGGCAGTAAGCTGCCATGATCTCTCCTCCAGTTGTAGTAAATATGACGGTCCTCAAAAAACAGACACAAGGCCAAAGCGCCTAAGCACCTGCCATAAAGAGCGTCCCGCCACCAGTTTTGACACCGTTATTACTGCGACTTTCCGGAGGTTGACCTGGCGGGGTGAGATCCAGCCGAAGTGCCTCGCCGCGGGGAAGACGGTGAAGTTCAGGTAGCCGAACGGGGAAACCCGGCTCGACAGCCCTCAATTCTAGGTTTATACGGGTGGCCGCGCAAATACTCCTCCGCCCGCGCGGGGCAGGCAGATTAACATACGCACGACTTAACGCCTCTCCATCCTAGGGCCAACGGGCGTTTCGTTCAAACTCGCAGCGACCCCGGGTGCCGGGTATCACGACGACGGCGGATCGACCTTTGAATCCCGTCCCACCACTGCCACGCCGTTTTCCGGATCCTGCTCCGCGCCGTCGAGTTTGCGTCCCTGGCCGATCACCGTTCCGGAGTCCACCACCAGGTTGGCGATACGGGCGCCGGAGCGGACCACCACATCCTCCAGCAGGACGCAGGAGTCGACTTCCGCACCGGCTTCCACCACTGCGCCGGCGCTGAGCACGCTGCGCCGCACGGACCCTTCCACCCGGGACCCGGGGGCCAGGAGGCTGCTCTCGACCCGGGCAACCGGGCCTGCAAAACCGGGCAGCCGGCGGGGGCTGGCGGAGAGCATGGGCCACTGCTGGTCATCGAAATCCAGTCCGCGTCCGTCAATCAGGTCCATGTGTGCCTGGTGGTAGCTGCGCGGGGTGCCCATATCCCGCCAGTAACCCGGCAGCCGGTGCTCCACCACCTTGGCGTTTTCCACCAGGTAGGGAATGAGCTGGTCCCCGTAGTCTTCGAGCTGCCCGTCCCGACGCACCAGCTCGTCCAGGGCATCCAGGAGCACATCGGCGTCATAGAGGAAGATCTCCGCAGCCACCAGATCCGACTTGGGGTCCTCGGGCTTGTACTCGAATCCGGTGACCGTCCCGTCCGATACCTCCACCACCCCGTGGTCTCCGGGATTGTCCTTGGCCAAAGTGGTGACGACGGTCAGCGCCGCCCCGCTCTCCTGGTGGGTGTCTACAACCTCGCGGTAATCCAGCCGGTACAGGTGGTCGGCGCTGAGGACCAGGACCAGCTCCGGATCGAATTCACGTATGTAGTCCGCCTGCCGGTACAGGGCGTCCGCGTTGCCCTGGGCGAACCCTTCGCCCTCGCCGCCCTGGAACGGCGGCAGCACCCGCAGTCCGCCGTTGGTACGGTCCAGGTCCCAGGGCCGGCCGCTGGCCAGCTGGTCATTAAGTGACTGGGGTTTGTACTGCTCCACAATCCACACGTCGCCGAAGCCGCTGTTGTGCAGGTTGGAAAGGGAAATGTCGATCAGGCTGTAGGAGCCGGCCACCGGCATGGCCGGTTTTGCCCGGTGTCCGGTCAGGCTCCCCAGCCGGCCGCCGGTACCGCCGGCCAGGATTACGGTCAGGATTCGGGGTACGCGCATGCTTTTGTGCCTCTCGTCGTGCCGTGTTCGGTACTTTCCACGCTAACAACCCCGCGCGGGCACGGCACAAGCGGGACGGACTAGGGCCGCTGGCAGGGGCCCAGGATGCCGTTGCCGGGATTAATCCGCGTGAGGATCTTCTTGCCCACCCGCTCCAGGTCTTCCACATCCTGCTCGGTGAGGCCGTCAAAGACCACGCTGCGGACCGATTCCACGTGGTCCGGCGCCAGTGCCTTGAGCGCGGCCATCCCCTCGTCGGTCAGCGACGCAGTGGTCACCCGGGCATCGTCGGGCGACGGCGAGCGGGACATCCAGCCGCGCTGCTCGAGTTTCTTGACCACGTGCGACAGCCGGGACAGGGACGCGTTGGAGCGGGCAGCCAGTTCGCTCATGGGCAGGCAGCGTTGCTCGGACTCGGAGACCATGGCCAGGACGTGGTAATCGAAGAGGGTCAGCCGGGCACGGCGGAAAAGATCGGCGTCGAGGGTGGCGGGCAGCAGGCTGGAAACGGCATACAGGGCAAGCCAGGCCTGCCGCTCCCGGGGGCTGAGCCAGCGGGGGCTGTTTTCGGTCATGCCGGCTGTCCTCTCGTCAATGGTTTACCTTTCAATCATCGCAGGCCCCGGGCAACGTTCCAACCTCCGGGTTAAACGCCGCACCGGCCGGACAGGTGTCCGACCGGTGCGGTTGGGAAGCGCTACGGCTGGTGCCGACCCCGGCTAGCGGTGGTCTGCAGTGCCCGCGGGCGCCGGGTCGGCGTCCGACTGCGTGCCCTGCTGGCTGCCGAGCGTGTCAAAGGGCAGCGAGTCAACGTCCAGATTGGGGTTCTCATCCTGCCCGGCTACCAGCTCGTATGCCTCGGCCTCCGTGTCCACGCTGGGCATGGACCCCGGCATGGGCCGCTGCGCGGATTCCTTCATGAAGATCACCGCAATGGCGCCGGCCACTGAGGTGAACATCAGCCAGTACGCCGGGGACATGTCATTGTCCGTGAGGGCGATCAGGCCCTGCATGATCAGCGGAGCGGTACCGCCGAAGACGGCGGTGGCAACGTTGTAGGAGATGCCCATGGCGCCGTACCGGCTGGAGGTCTGGAACAGGGAGGGCAGCGTGGCGGCCAGGTTGCCCACATAGAAGGTCACCGGGACGGCGAGCAGCAGCAGGCCCAGCAGCGTAGTGGCAACCGGACCCTGGCCAATCAGCATAAAGGCAGGAACAGCCAGCACGATGGTGGATCCGGCACCGATCCACAGCACGGGGCGGCGGCCGATCCGGTCCGACAGCTTGCCGGCGAGCGGAATGCACAGGGCCATAACCACCAGGACGGGAATGGTCAGCAGGGTGCCGTGGACCGGGTCGTAGCCCTTGGAATCAGTCAGGTAGGACGGCATGTAGGACGTAAGTGCGTAGCCCACCGAGTTGACGGCGGCCACGAGGACCATAGCCAACACAATCGGACGCCAGTAGGCGCGGAAGATTCCCATGGTGCCCAGCGACTCGGTTTCGTCACCGGCCTTGGCACTGGCTTCCTGGGCGTCCAGCGTGGCCTGGAAAGCCGGGGATTCTTCGATTTTCAGCCGGAAGTAGATGGCGAAGGCACCCAGCGGTCCCGCAATAAGGAAGGGAATGCGCCAACCCCAGCCCACCATGTCGGACTCGGAGAGCAGCAGCTGCATCACCGAAACGACGGCGGCGCCCAGGGCAAAGCCCATGTAACTGCCAAGGTCCAGGATGCTGGCCAGGAAACCCCGCCGCTTGTCGGAGGCGTATTCCGAAACGAAGGTGGTGGCACCGGCATACTCACCGCCGGTAGAGAAGCCCTGCAGCAGCTTCATGAGCACCAGCAGGATCGGAGCCCAGATGCCGATGGTGTCGTAGCTGGGCAGCAGGCCGATGATGAACGTGGACGCAGCCATCATGATCAGCGTGATGGCCAGGGTCTTCTGCCGGCCAATGCGGTCACCGAGGCGCCCAAAGACGACGCCGCCCAGCGGGCGGGCAATGAAGGTGGCCGCGAAGACACCCAGGCTGAAGAGCAGCTGCGCATCCTTGTCGGCGTCTGACAGGAAGACGGCACCCATGGTGACGGCGAGGTAGCCGTATACGCCGACGTCGAACCACTCCATGGTGTTGCCGACGACGGTTCCGCCCACTGCCTTTTTCATCATGGCCTTGTCGACCACGTTGACGTCGTCAAACTCCAGCCTGCGCCGCCTCAGCGGTGGCATCCGCAGCTTGCGGGCCCTTGCCTTAGCGGATGATTCCGGGGTTCCGGAAATGTGGGGCGGTGCATCTTTCGACATGTCGGCCTTCCCTCGATGAAGTCAGCTGCTGGGAACAGAAGCAGCCGCCCGGCGCCAAATAGGGCCGGGCAGACCTACAAGTTTAGGAAAATCTCCTGGCCACACCGAATCGAAGGGGCGGATTCCGCCGGTTTTACGCGGCAGGGAAGGCGATTCAGCCCAATAAACAGGGGACTTATCTTCAGTTATGTGATTTGGCCCATAACCGGCGGTTCAGGCAGGCAGCGGTGGGTGTGTCAGCTCTGGATAACGGGCAGTGAGGTTGTCTCCGGAGGAGACGCCGCGCAGTCTGCGGCTCACCCAGGGGCCAAGGTAAACCCGAGCCCACTGGGCGTCCCGGCGCAGCTGTTCCACCCGGTTGCGGGAGGGCAGGTTCTCCAGTTCCGGCACGTCGATTGCGTCGGTTCCGCGCAGCACTTCCAGGACCTTCTTGGCGGTGAGCATATGACCGGCGGGAGACATGTGGATCCGGTCCACCGCCCAGTAGCGTTCGTCCTGGAGCTCCCGCATCCGCCAGTAGTCCACCAGCACGGCCTCGTTCTTCTCCACGATTTCCCGCACCAGCTCGTTGTACACGGCTGTGCGCCCCCGGGTCCGGCCGATGACCGGTGCGCTGCCCGAGTCAAACCCAGTGAAGACCATCACCGCTGCGCCGCTGGAGCGCAGCTTCGCGATGCCTCCTTCGTAGGCAGCCACGATGGCGTCAATGTCCACCTTCGGGCGCAGGATGTCATTGCCGCCGGCGTAGATGGTGACCAAGGTGGGAGACATGGCAATAGCCGCATCCACCTGCTCGTTCAGGACCTGGTGCAGCTTTTTGCCCCGGATTGCCAGGTTCGCGTACCCCCAGGAGCTGTCGGCAAGCACCACCTGTTCGGCAACCCGGTCCGCCCAGCCCCGCACACCGTTGGGGCGGGTTTCATCCTCATCCCCCACACCTTCCGTAAACGAATCCCCCAGGGCCACATATCGTTGCGTAAAGTTCACCACCACAGGTTACAAGCTCGGACCCGGGCCCTTTCACCACACCCCCGGGCTAGACTCGGAGCGGAACAGTTCGCATGCTTACGATAAGGACACCATGACCAGCCAGGAACCACAGAAGCGCCAGCGCGCCGCTGTCATTGTGAACCCCATCAAGAAAACGGACTTCGACGTGCGCGTCCGCGTGGCCGAGATCTGCGCGGACGAAGGCTGGGAGGAACCGCTGTTCTTCGACACCGAGGCGGAGGACCCGGGGCATTCCATGACCCGCAAGGCGATGGAGGCCGGCGTGGACCTGGTCATCGCCGCCGGCGGCGACGGCACCGTCCGCTGCGTGGCTGCCGAACTGGCCGGCACCACCTTCCCCATGGGACTGCTGCCGCTGGGCACCGGCAACCTGCTGGCACGGAACCTCGACATCGGCGTCGACGATCCCGAGCAGGCGGTCCGCGCCGCCCTGAACGGCACCGAGCGGCGCATCGACGTCGTGCACGTGACCGTTGACGAGAACGTGGACAGCGACACGTTCCTGGTGATGGCCGGACTGGGCTACGACGCCGGCATGATGGCGGACACCAAGGACGCCCTCAAGGACAAGATCGGCTGGCTGGCCTACGTGGATGCCGGCATCCGCAACCTGCCCGGCAAACCGGTGAAGACCACCATCTCGATTGACGGCGGCAAGCCGATCCAGCGCCGGCTGCGCAGCGTGATGGGCGGCAACTGCGGCAAGATCACCGGCGGACTGGAAATTTTCCCCGGCGCCCGCCTTGATGACGGCCTGCTGGACATCCTGACCCTGGCTCCGAAGGGCAAGCTGGGCTGGTTCGGTGTAGTGACGGGGCTGCTGCGCCGCGGCAAGGGCAGCAGCACCGCCGTGGAGTACTACCAGTGCAAGCGCGCCGAGGTGTGGGCCGAGTCCCCCTTGGACTTCGAGATGGACGGGGACCACCTCGGCAGCGCCACGCACATCCTGTTCGAAACGGAGTCGAATGCCCTGCGCATCCGGATGCCGTACGGCAAGAAGGATCCGGCAGTCCTGAGCAACCCGGTGCCGTAGCCCGCCCCGGCTACAGCCAGCCCATCGGGTCTTCGTAGGCTCCGTGGCGCAGCACCTCGAAGTGGAGGTGCGGGCCGGTGGAGTTGCCGGTGCTGCCCACGCCGGCAATGACCTGCCCCGCTTCGACGGTCTGGCCCACTTCAACGTCAATGCTGTTGAGGTGGTTGTAGGTGGTCTGCAGGCCGTCTCCGTGGTCAATGACGATCCGCAGCCCGCCGCCGCCGGTGGTGTGCCAGCCCGCTTCCACCACGGTGCCGGCGGCAGAAGCCTTCACCGGAGTGCCGGTGCCTGCACCGAAGTCGGTGCCGGTGTGGAACTCCAGGGCGCCCGGCGCCAGCGGATTCTCGCGGTAGCCGAACGGGGACGTGACGGGGGCGTCGTCCAGCGGAGCCACCGGTCCCTGCGGGACGGGCACGGAAACTGCTTCCGTGCCCCCGCCTGCGGGCCCGGCCTGCGCCGCCGGGGCGGCCGGACCTCCTCCGGACTCAGGGGCCGCCGGTGTCGCAGCCGCGGCTTCAGCGCTCAGCGACGCAACCACTGCCTGCCGTTCCAGCTGCAGCTCCGGTTCGGCGGAGCCTGCCGCCCCGCCTACCAGGCCGGCAATAACGACGGCGGCGGCAACCCCCAGCGCTCCGGTCCGGTTCGCCGGGGTGTCGTGCTCGTGGATCCAGTCCTTCGCCTGGGTACGCAGGTCGCGGGGCTTGCGGGTGGCCGCGTGCGCTCCCCGTGGGCGCCGTTCCACCAGGTCGCGGGCCCGGTCCCGGACGTTATGCATGGTGCGGAGCAGGATCCGGCCGGAGACGGTTTCATATGCCTGTGCGGGTTCAAAAAAGTGCTCGGTCAACAATCACCTCAGCGTGAGTATTGGTCAAGGACTCTTCATGCACCGGACCCTTGTTCGGGTCCCTGTCTATGCATCGGGCCTGGTGTGCTTTCGACACCGGCCATATTTCGATTCTAGGAAGGGCGGTGAGCCCATTCGACAATATGTGGGCAATCCCAAATTCCTGCGTGACCGCCGCCCCTGCTCCTGTGTCCGCCGTCACGGACCGGTTGTAGATGGATTAGCATCACTAGCTGAAGTGCCTGCCGTAGACGGCGGGCCGAACCATCCCGGGGGATACTCATGCGGCCGCATCACCTGTTCTTCGTCAGCGCCGGCACCTTTGCTGCCGCCTGGCTCGTCCTGTCCTACTGCAACGCTCCCCGGTTCGGTCCGGCCTTGGTTGCGGTGATCGTGGTCCTGACGCTGTGGACCTGTGGTTATGTGCTGAACAACCGGCGCGCCGCACGGGCCGCCGGCATCCGGCTGCAGGGCCGGAGGGCTGACCGCCAGGTACTGGTCAACCGCTCCCCTGCACAGTTCGCCGAACTGCTGGACACCGTTTTTGGCGCGGTTGGATTGTATTACCGCGGTATCCAGGAGGTACCCGGAGGCATCTTTACGCTGGCCCGGAACCGCACGGTGCTGGCGAGCGAACCTATGTTCGTGGTGTCCGCGCCCGGCCCCGACGGTGGAACGCTGGTGCGGGTTGCCGCGGAACACCCCAAGGGCACCTTGAACTGGGGCGAAGCCAGCCGGCAGGTCCGGCTCCTGCTGGGTGAACTTTCCAAGTGGGACGCCTATGTGCGCGACAACGCAAAGGCGGATCCGCTGCCCTGGCCGCACGCACCGCTGGAACTGAAGCCGCTGCCGGCAGCGTATTCCGAGCTGGCGCTGCCGGCGGAGTACCCGGAGCCCCTGGCGGATGAGGAGGATTGGGGCCTGGATGAGGAGGATTCTCCTCAGAACAAGCCTTTCCGGGCTTCGGTCCACAAAAGCCAGCCCAAGTAGAGGCTGCCCAGGCCCGCGGTGAAAATCCCCACGGGCAGGGCCGGGCCGACGTCGATCTGCTGCACGGTGAAATCGGACAGCGTCAGCACCAGGGCACCCACCAGGGCGGGGGCAACGACTCCGGGCGAGGAAGTCCCCAGCAGCCGCAGGGCAATCTGCGGGGCCACCAGGGCCACAAAGGCCACCGGCCCGCAGACGCTGACGGCGGTGGCGGCGAGTACCACGGCCAGCAGCACGGCCACCGTCCGGGTCCGGTCCACCCGGACGCCGAGGGATTCGGCCAGCTCATCGCCAAGGGCCACCAGGTCCAGCCGGCGCTGCAGGGCTGCCGCCGCGGGCAGCACCACGGCCACGGCAATCCCGATAGTGGCAACGTGGGACCAGGACCGGGATGCCAGGGATCCGTTGAGGTAGAACGCCAGCGTCTGGGCCTGCTGCTCGCCCAGGGTCGTCATCGCCAGCGAAGTCAGCGCGGAGGCGACGGCGGAAATGCCGATGCCGGCCACAATCATTTTCCCGGGCCGGGCAAAGCCCCGTCCGGTGCCCAGCCAGACCAGGGCCACGGCCAGTCCGCCGCCCAGGATCGCCGCCACGGGGACGGGCACGTAGCCGGGCCACAGGGCGGTGGCTGCGGCGCCGGCGGCAGCGCCGCTGGTCAGGCCAACCACCTCAGGACTGCCCAGGGGATTGCGGGTGACAGTCTGAAAGAGGGAACCTGCCACGCCCAGCGCCATTCCGGCGCCCACGGCGGTCAGGAATCGGGGCCCGCGCAAACGTTCCAGGACAAAGGCGCCGCTGCCTTCCGGCGGTGACACGGCCAGGGCCAGCAGCTCGGTCCAGGACAGTCCCAGTTTCCCGGCGGTCAAAGTGAATGCACCCACCAGCAGCACGGCCACGGCCAGGAGAACGGATAGGAACAGGCTGCGCCGGCGGTACCGGATACTCAGCTTCGAGCCCAGCCGGAGGGTACGCGTGCCGCCGGGTGGCACCGCACTGGACCGACGGGCCGCAGCGGGTGCGGAGACCCGCGTCCGGGCGCTCATGCGACGGCCCGCATCCGGCGCACGGCCAGGATCAGCAGCGGTGCACCGAGCAGGGCGGTCACGACGCCGGTGAGCAGTTCCCCGGGCTGCGCCGCCAGGCGGCCCAGGACATCGGCGAACAGCAGCAGTGCCGGGCCGGTGAGGGCGCTCAGGACCAGCAGCCAGCGGTGGTCCGGGCCCGCGAAGCTGCGCACTATGTGCGGCACGGCCAGGCCGACAAACCCGATGGGGCCGACGGCGGCGGTTGCGGAGGCGCACAGCAGTGTGGCGGCCAGGGCGCCGGTAATCTTGACAGCCTGGGGGTGCAGGCCCAGCGACGCCGCCGCCTCCTCCCCCAGCGCCAGCGCGTTCAGTGACCGGCCGGTTACCAGGGCCGCGGCCAGTCCCACGAGGAAGAACGGCAGGACGTCTTGGGCCTGCTCCATGGTGCGGCCGCTGAGGGACCCGACGGCCCAGAACCGGTACATGGTGAAAACGTCCGGACGCGTCAGGGCAACGGCCTGGATGTAGGACATCAGCACCGCCGACATCACCGTGCCGGCCAGCACCAGGCGCACCGGGGTCGAACCCCGCCGGCCCGAGGACAGGCCGTACACCACGACGACGGTAAGCAGCGCGCCGGGCAGGGCCAGCCATACATTTGCGCCGGCCGCGCCGGCCCCGAAGAACGCCATGCCGGTGACCATGGCCGCGGCGGCACCGGCGTTAACGCCCAGGATGCCCGGGTCCGCCAGCGGATTGCGTGTCAGGCCCTGCATGATCACCCCGGCCACGGCCAGTGCTGCACCGGCCATGATGCCCAGGACGGTGCGCGGGATCCGGCTGGCCACCACGTCATCCGCGTAGGTGCTGCCGGTGCCGGTGAGCTCGGTCCACAGGGAGGCAGCCACCTCGCCGGGACTCAGCTGATGTGCTCCCACGGCCAGGCTGGTCACCACGGCCAGGACCAGGAGGGCTGCACCCGCAATAAGCAGCACCGCCCCGCGGCCCGCGCCAACGGACGCCCGCCGGGCCGGTGCGGGCCCCGCCGGAGCGCCGGGAGCGGCCGGTGCTGATGCACCGGCCGCTGCGGGGTCCGCGGCTTCCGCCCGGACCCCAGGCGGAAGCGAATCAGCCGACCTTGGCAACTGCTTCTTCGATCATCGGTTCGAACCGATCCAGGACCCACGGGACGCTCAGCGGGGTGAGGAAGCTGGAGCCCATGCCTACCTGGCGGTCCAGGTTGCGGACCACGGAGTCGCGTTCCACGGCGGGAATCGAGGCGAACAGCCGCTGTTCCTCGGTGCGCTGCTGCTCGGCTTCATCGTTGTACCAGGTGAACAGCACGTCCACGTTGTTGAGCTTTTCGGCGTTTTCCAGTCCCAGCTCGGAGGTGAAGCTGCCTTCGCTCGAGGGAATGTCCTTCACCTCGGGCGCCACGGTCATGCCCAGAGCGGTGAGCATGTCCACGCGCGCGTCACCCTCGTTGTACAGCACCAGGGAACCGGGTGCGCCGCCGCCCCACACATAGGCGAAGGTCTTGCCGGCAAATTCGGGGTGCTCCGCGGCGCTGTCGGCCAGGGACGTCCTGATACCGGCTACCGCTTCCTCTGCGGCCTCCGGCTCGCCCAGCGCCTTCCCGATCACCGAAATCTGGTCATCCCAGTCGATGTTCCAGGCCTTTTCGGGGTAGGCAACCGTGGGCGCCAGGTCATTGAGGATGTCGAAGTCCTCCTGCGTGATGCCCGAGTTCGGGGCCAGGATCAGGTCCGGTTCCAGCGCCACGATCGCATCAATGTCGATGTCGGTGCCGCCGGTGAAGGTGGCGGGGATGTCGTCGCCCCGCTCCTCGATGGCTTCGGTGACCCACGGGTAGTTGCCGTGCTCGTCATTGCCCCAGGTGACTTCTTCCACGCCCACGGGGGTGGTGCCCAGCGCGACGGCGGTGTCTGCGGATCCCCAGCCGATGGTCACCACGCGTTCGGGCTTCTTTTCGATGACGGCCTCACCCAGCGCGGATTCCACCGTCACCGGGAACTGCGCGGACGCCGTACCGGATTCTTCGGCCGGGCTCGAGTCCGAAGCCTCGGCACCGCAGCCGCTCAAACCGAGCAGGAGCGCGGGAACCGCCAGCAGGGCGGCCTTGGGGGCACGTTTCATGGTTTGTCCTCTCAGAAGTCCGGCCCGCCGAACGGCGGGCCGGTAAAGCCAAAAACGGGGTGGAGCGGGCCGGCGGGTCCGCCGGCAGGGCTAGGACTCGGCGCGTCCCTTGCGCCAGTAGCCCATAAAGGCCACCTGCTTGCGGTCAATGCCGACGTCGCGGACCAGGTAGCGGCGCAGTCCGCGGACCACGGCCGCCTCGCCGGCAATCCAGGCATAGAAGGGCAGGGCACCGGAAGGGGCGTGTGGATTGGGGGTGGCCTGCACGGCGGCCGGGTCCAGGCGCTGCGGGGTCTCCCACAGGATTGCCTCGTCCACGTTGATTTCCTCCGGTTCCGACAGCGCCGGCCGCTGGCGGAACGGCACGCCGTCAGCGGTTTCCACCGAGGCCCAGCCCGGCAGTGCCACGGTCTGCCGCACCGCGGCGTCGAGCAGTTCACCGTGGGGCCGGTTACCCCGGGCCAGCCAGATCATCTGCACCCCGGAAGCGGTGCGGACCGGCTGGCGGTCGGCGGTGGAGGGGATTTCCATCAGGGCGTGGCCGGTGACATCTTCGGGCAGGGATTCCAGGATGGCGGTGATGGCCGGGACGGCGGTTTCATCGCCGGCCAGCAGCACATGCCGGGCCATCCCCGGGCGCCATTCAATGCCGCCGTAGGCTTCGGCGGTCACGCACTGGGCCGCGTTGGGGCCGATGATGCATACCCGGTCGCCGGGCTGCGCGGCAGCGGCCCAGCTGGAGGCCGGCCCGCCATTGCCGTCTTCATCGAAATGCAGCACGAAGTCCACGTCGATCTCCGGCTCCGGGCCGGTGCAGCGGGCACCGCGGACGGTGTAGGTACGCATGCAGCCGCGGGTGGCCGGGTTCAGCTTCAGCCAGTCCTGGTACCAGCCGGCTGATAGCTCAGACAGGTCCGGCAGCGGCAGCGAGGTGCCTTCGGCTTCCACGCAGGGCACAATCACCTTGATCCGCAGGTCATGGGTTTCACCGGAGATGCCGAAGTCGGACAAACAGGCCCCTGCGAAGGTGATGCGCTGGAAGTTGGCCCCTAGCCGGACAATCCGCTTCACCTCGACGTCGAAGGACATTACCGCCCCGGCAGTGCGTGCCCGGCGCGGCCGGACGGGTGCGGTACCGGCAGGCACAGCCGCGTCAGCCGGCACAGCCGAGGCAGCCGTGGCCCCGTTGGTGGATCCATGGGTCATGATGCTGCCTCCAGGCGTTCGGTGGGGCGGCGGTCCGCCGGGTTGGGCATATACCCCTGCGACGGTTCCGGTTCCGGCTCCGCCTCCGGTTCCGGTTCCGGTGCCGCACTGTGGTGGCGGCCGAGGGGAACCACCATGGGCGTGCCGGACACCGGGTCCGGAATCACGCGGGAGGACAGGCCGAAGACGGTGCTGACCAGGTCCTCGGTCACCACATCCGCGGGGGCTCCTTCGGCGGCAATCCGGCCGTCCTTCATGGCCACCAGGTGGTCCGCATAGCGGGCGGCCAGGTTCAGGTCATGCAGCACAATGGCCACCGTGGTGCCGGCGCGCCGGTTCAGGTCGGTAATCAGGTCCAGCACTTCAATCTGGTGGGTGACGTCCAGGAAGGTGGTGGGCTCGTCCAGCAGCAGGATGTCCGTTTCCTGCGCCAGGGCCATGGCAATCCAGACCCGCTGGCGCTGTCCGCCGGAAAGTTCGTCCACGTTCCGTGCCGCCAGGTCCACGGTGTCCGTGGCGGCCAGCGCGGCGGCGACGGCGGCGTCGTCGTCGGCGCTCCACTGCCGGAACCAGCCCTGGTGCGGGTAGCGGCCCCGGCCCACCAGATCCGCCACGGTAATGCCCTCCGGTGCCGTGGGGGTCTGCGGAAGCAGGCCCAGGGTCCGGGCCACCTGGCGGCTGGGCACCGAGTGGATGTCCTTGCCGTTGAGGTAGACCGTGCCGCCGGTCGGCTTGAGCAGCCGGGCCAGCCCGCGCAGCAGTGTGGACTTCCCGCAGGCGTTCGCGCCCACGATGATGGTGATCTTGCCCGCGGGCAGGGTCAGCGAAAGGGAATCCACCACCTTGCGCTCGTCGTACGCGAGCTCCAGTTTCTCTGCGGAAAGAAGGTTCTCCATGTCAGCCTCCTTGGCCTACGCGGTTTGACGTGACCAGCAGCCACAGAAGGAAAGGTGCGCCCAGCGCGCCGGTGACGACCCCTACGGGCATGGCGACGCCCGGGATGAGGTTGGCGCCGGCAAAATCGGCGGCGAGGACAATGCAGGCGCCCACCAGCCCGGCCGTGAGCAGCGTGGTTTCCCCGTGCATCAGGCGGCGGGCAATGGGCCCGGAAAGGAACGCGATAAAGGCCACCGGACCGGCGGCGGCGGTGGCGACGGCGGCCAGGGCCACCGCCGTAATGATCAGGGCCAGCCGCGCGGTTTCCACCCGGATGCCCAGCCCGGCGGCGGCGTCGTCGCCCAGTTCCAGGCCGCGCATGCTCCGCGCCAGCACGGCCGCGGCGGGCAGCAGCACCAGCAGGGACACCGCCAGCACGGCGGCGCGGTCCCAGCTGCTGTTGTTCAGGGACCCGTTCAGCCACACCAGCGCCTCGGAGGCGGTCCGGATGTCGGTGCGGGTGAGCAGGTAGCTGACCAGGGCCTGCATCACGGCGGCGAAGCCGATGCCCACCAGGACCAGCCGGTAGCCGGCCACTGAACCGCGGCGGGCCAGCAGGTAGATGGCCAGCGCCACCACCAGCGCGCCGACCAGGGCCACAACGGACACAGTGGTTCCGGCGGCGCCGAAGAGCACAATGGCCGCCACGGCGCTGGCGCTGGCACCGTAGCTGATGCCGATCACGTCCGGACTGGCCAACGGGTTGCGCAGCAGTGTTTGGAACACCGTTCCGGCAATACCGAAGGCCACTCCGATCATGGTGCCGATCACCGCGCGCGGCAGTTTGCTCTCCATCAGGATGTAACTGGCGCCGGGGATCTGCTCGCCGAACAGGATGCGGAAGAAGTCCGGAATGGTGAAGGTGTAGGTACCCAGCAGCACGTACACCGCGAAGAGGACCAGCACGGCGGCGGCCAGCAGCGAGGGCACCAGGACCCGGCGGCGGCGGGACTGTTTCCGGGCCGCGCGGACGGCTCCGGCTGCTGCGGCGGGAGCCGCCGGGCGGGTGTCGACGGCGGCGCTCACAGTTCGGCCAGCTTCCGGCGGCGGACCAGCCAGATGAACACCGGTGCACCGAGCACGGCGGTGGTGATGCCCACCGGGATTTCGCCCGGCGGGAGCAGCACCCGTCCCACAACGTCGGCCACGACCAGCAGTGCCGGGGCCAGCAGCATGGAGAAGGGCAGGATCCAGCGGTAGTCCGGGCCGGTGAAACTGCGCACCATGTGCGGAATCACCAGGCCGATGAAGGCGATGGGACCGGCGGCGGCAGTGGCGGCACCGCACAGCAGCACCACCCCCAGCGCGGTGATGCCGCGGCTGAGTCCCACGCGCTGGCCGAGGCCGCGGGCGACGTCGTCCCCCAGGCTCAGCCCGTTGAGCGCCCGGCCGGCAAACAGGGTGATCAGGGCGCCGATGGCCAGGAACGGCAGCACGGACAGGATGGTGTCCCAGTCCCGGCCGGATACACTGCCCACCCGCCAGAACCGGAACGTGTCCAGGGTCTGCTGGCTGGAGACCAGCACGGCACTGAGCGCGGACATGAGCCCGGCGCTCAGGGCGGCGCCGGCCAGGGCCAGCTTCACCGGGGTGGCGCCGTCACGGCCCATGCTCGCCACCACGTAGACCACGACGGCGGCCAGCGCCGCACCGGCAAGGGCGAACCAGATGTAGCCGGTCAGGTTGGTGATGCCGAAGATGTAGATGCCCAGCACCACCGCGAACGCGGCGCCGGCGTTGACGCCCAGGATGCCCGGGTCCGCCAGCGGGTTGCGGGCCACGCCCTGCATGGCTGCGCCGGCCAGGCCCAGGGCCGCGCCGGTAACCAGGCCCAGGACGGTGCGGGGAATGCGGGAGGAGACCACGGCGTGGTCTCCGTTGGACGGATCGAAGTTGGTGAGCGCGTCCCAGACCGTGGCCAGCGGGACAGGCCGGGCGCCGATGGCCACTGAGGCGGTGCAGGCCAGGACCAAAACCGCAATGGTGAGCAGCAGCAGGGCCGTGCGGGTGCCGGGTCCGCGCCTGCCGTGCGGGGTACCGCTGCCCGGGACCATTGTGCCCGGGGACCCGTTGTCCCGGGCCGTGGCGGAGGGTGCGCGGGAAGGAACGCCGGCAGGGCGTGCGGCAACGCTCACGTAGGCACCTCCCCTAAGCAGCAGCAATTTCTTAAGTAAGGCTAGCCTATGCTCAGGTGCTTTAAGAAACGTTTGTGTTGCGTATTAGGAAGCGCCCGGCGGCCTAGTTCCCGGCCCCGTGCCCGGGGGCCACCCGCTCGGAGTCGCGTACCGGTCCGGGCGGTGTTCCGTTGCCGAACGGGCGCCCGCCCAGCTCCTCGCGTCCGTGCTCGGAAAGCCAGTTGGACAGGTCCGGTCCCTTGGGGATGATCCCGGTGGGATTGATGTCCTCGTGGACCACGTAGTAGTGCGCCTTGATCTGCTCAAAGTCCACCGTGTCACCGAAGCCGGGGGTCTGGAACAGGTCCCGGGCGTAACCCCACAGCGCCGGCATTTCGGTGAGCTTGTTCCGGTTGCACTTGAAGTGCCCGTGGTAGACCGGGTCAAAACGCACCAGCGTGGTGAACAGCCGGACATCGGCCTCGGTAATGGTGTCCCCCACCAGGTAACGCTGCTTCGAAAGCCGGTCCTCCAGCCAGTCCATCGCCGCCCACAGCCGGTCATACGCGGCGTCGTAGGCTTCCTGCGAACCGGCGAACCCGCAGCGGTACACACCGTTGTTGACCTCGGTGAAGATCCGCTTGTTCACGGCCTCCATTTCCGCCATGTGCTCGGCCGGCAGCAGGTCCGGGGCCCCTTCGCGGTGGAAGTCCTTCCACTCGGTGGAGAAGTCCAGGGTGATCTGCGGGAAGTTGTTGGTCACCACCGCACCCGTAGGGACGTCCACGACGGCGGGAACGGTGATGCCGCGCTGATAGTCGGGGACGCGCTTGAAGAAGGCCTCCTGCAGCCGTTCGATGCCGAGCACCGGGTCCCTGCCGTCCGGATCCAGGTCGAAGGTCCAGCTGCGGGCGTCGTGGGTGGGGCCGGGCAGGCCCAGGGAAATGGCGTCTTCGAGTCCCAGCAGGCGCCGGACAATGATGGTCCGGTTGGCCCACGGGCAGGCCCGGGCCGCGATCAGCCGGTACCGTCCGGCCTCTACCGGGTAGCCGTCCCGCCCGTCGCGGGTGATCCGGGTTTCAATGTAGTTGGTGTCCCGGGTGTACTCGGTTCCACCGGTCACGTAGGAGCCCTTGGTGCTGTGCGAAGTCATACGCTCACACTAGCCCCTGCACCCTGAGCTGCGAACGGCTTCCGAAGGGCCGCCCCGCTGCCGGAAATCCGGTGCGGCGGTAGAGTCGAGTGCAATGCAGCCGGCAGTGCGACGGAAGGACTTTGACCATGCGAGTAGCCGTAATCGGGGCCACCGGAAACATGGGGACCGCAGTTCTGCGCCGGCTGGCGGAGGCCCGCCAGGAACTCGGAGAGCTGGAAGTGGCGGGAATTGCCCGCCGGATCCCGGACACCACCCAGCCTCCGTACGACGGCGTCGAGTGGCACAGCATCGACGTCGGCGACACGGCCAACGTGCCGGAACTGACCGAAGCGCTGCGCGGTGCCGACGCCGTGATCCACCTGGCCTGGCTGATCCAGCCCAACCGGGATGAGGCGGAGCTGCACCGGGTCAACGTCCAGGGTACGGAAAACGCCCTGGCTGCGGCTGCGGCAGCAGGCGTGCGGCAGTTTGTCTGCGCTTCCTCGGTCGGAGCGTACAGTCCCGCCCCCAAGGACCGGCTGACGGATGAAACCTGGCCCGCCCGGGGCATTGCCAGCTCCCACTACAGCCGGCACAAGGGCGAGCAGGAGGCCCTGCTGGACCGGTTTGAACTGGAGTACCCGGAAATTCCGGTGGCCCGGCTGCGGCCCGGACTCATCTTCTCCTCCGACGCGGGCAGCGAAATAGGGCACTATTTCATTGGCCGGTTGATCCCCAAGTTCTTCCTGAACAAGCTGTCCCTGCCGCTGATCCCGCTGCCGGATTCCTTCATTTTCCAGGCCGTGCACGCCGACGACATTGCGGATGCCTACTGGCGCGTAGTGGACCAGCGGGCCGAGGGAGCCTTCAACATTGCAGCGGATCCGATCATCACCCCTGAGCTGCTCGCCGGCATGCTGGGTGCCAAACGGGTCTTGAACGTGCCGGTGAAACTGGTCCGCGCCGTCGTCGGCCTCACTTGGGCCGCGCACCTGCAGGCCACCGATCCGGGCTGGGTGGACATGGCCGCCGGGGCCCCGGTTATGGACACCACCCGGGCGCGCGAAGTGCTCGGCTGGCGGCCGCGCCGCACCTCCCTGGAAGCCCTGCAGTTTGTGCTGGACGGGATGAGCGCCGGCGACGGCGTGGCCGGCTCCCCGCTGCTCGCCCCGCGCAGCCGGGCCCGGAGCTAGCGGGTACGGCTAGAGGGCTTCGCGCACGGCGGCTGCCTCAACCGGACCCACTGGGCGCGGGCCGTCGCCGTCGCCGCCTACAGCCAGGCCAAGGTCCTCTTCGAGGAGCTTGGCGTTGACCACCACGGCCAGCCGGTAGGCATCTCCGGCGGCGGCCACCACCTGCGCGGAGGGATCCGTGGCGTTTCCCACCGCCCAGATCCGTTCCCGGCTGGTACGGCCGAGCTCGTCGGTGACAATGCAGCCGTCGTCGTCCAGGTCCAGGTCCGCTGTGAGGTCCGCGTCCAGTTCGGCCTCCGGTTCCAGGAACAGCGCCTCGCACCGCAGAGTGTGCCCGTCCGCCAGTTCCAGGCCGGTCAGGGCGTCGTTTTCGATTTCCAGGCCGGCCACCTCGCCGTCGATTACCCGGATGCCCATGGCGGCAAGCCCGCGGGCGTCCTCCTCGCCCACTTCGAGGCCGGCCTGCAGGACCAGCGTCACGTCGTCGGAGAAGGTGCGCACGAGCTGCGCCTGCTGGATGGAGGTTTGCGCGGTACCCAGCACGGCCAGCACCTTGTCCGCGTTTTCGTAGCCGTGGCAGTAGGGGCACTGCAGCACGTCCCGGCCCCAGCGTTCCCGCAGCCCGTCAATCTGCGGCAGGACGTCGCGCAGGCCGGTGGCCAGCACCACCTGCCGTCCGCGGAAGTCCCGGCCGTCGGTGGTCCGCACGCTGCCGTCGGCGGCCACCCGTGCCACGGTTGCTTCCACCAGTTCCACGCCGTACCCGCGCACCTCGGCCCGGGCCAGCTCCAACAGTTCTGCCGGCGGCACGCCGTCCCGGGTCGGGAAGCCGTGGACGTGCCCGGCCGGGGCGTTGCGGGGGCTGCCGGCGTCGATCACCGCTACCCGGCGCCGTGCCCGGCCCAGGACCAGGGCCGCCGTCAGGCCGGCGATTCCGCCGCCCACGATCACTGCGTCATACGTGGAAGAAGAGGGTGTGGGAGTGCTCATAGACAATATTTCTACAGGATCCGCGGGAAATCATCAGCATTCTTAGTATCTTGTCTAAACTTTCCTTTTATGGGAGAAACCACGCAGGAAAAACCTGCATCCAAACTCAAGCAGGGCATCACCGGCCCCATGCTCTATCTGTTCATCCTCGGCGACGTGCTCGGGGCAGGAATCTACGCATTGGTGGGCGATGTTTCCGTGCAAGTCGGAGGCGCCATCTGGGTTCCGCTCGTGGTTGCCCTCGTGCTCGCGATGCTGACCGCAGCCTCTTACGCGGAATTGGTCACCAAATACCCCAAAGCCGGCGGTGCGGCAGTGTTCGCCCAACGTGCCTTCAAGGTGCCTGCCATCTCGTTCCTGGTCGGCTTTGCCATGCTGGCTGCCGGAGTGACCAGTGCCGCCGGCCTGTCCCAGGCCTTCGCCGGCGACTACCTGAAGTCCTTCCTGGACGTCCCCACGGTGCCGGCCGCCATTGTGTTCCTGCTGCTGGTGGCGCTGCTGAATGCGCGCGGCATCTCCGAGTCCGTCCGCAGCAATGTGGTGATGACGGTTATCGAGGTCTCCGGCCTGGTCCTGGTGATTGTGCTCGTCTCCCTGATGGTGGGCAAGGGCGAGGGACACCCCGAGCAGATCACGCAGTTCCCTGCGGATACGAATCCGGCGCTGGCTGTCCTGGCGGGCTCCATCCTGGCGTACTACTCGTTTGTAGGGTTTGAGGTTTCAGCCAACATCGCCGAAGAGGTCCGCGATGTCCGACGGGTCTATCCCCGGGCCATTTTCGGCGCCATGCTTACCGCCGGGCTCATTTACGTGCTGATCGGCATCGCGGCGTCCATCGCCCTGCCCACCAAGGACCTCTCCGGTTCCACGGGGCCGCTGCTGGACGTTGTCAGCGCCACCGGCTTCGGCATCCCGGACTGGATCTTCAGCGCGATTGCCCTGGTAGCTGTGGCCAACGGCGCCCTGCTGACCATGATCATGTCCTCGCGGCTGGTTTACGGCATGTCCGAGCAATCGCTGCTGCCCGAGGTCTTCAGCAAGGTGCTGCCCAACCGCAAGACTCCGTGGGTGGCCATTGTCGCCACCACCGCGGTGGCCATGCTCCTGACCCTGACCGGCGGGGTGGCCGCGCTGGCCGAAACCGTGGTCCTGCTGCTGCTCTTCGTTTTTATCAGCACCAACGTCGCGGTGATCGTGTTGCGCAAGGACAAGGTGGAGGAAAAGCACTTCCGCACCCCCATCGTGCTGCCCTACCTTGCCATTGCCTCCTGCGTCCTGCTGCTCACCCAGCAGAGCGGTGACACGTGGCTGCGGGCAGCTGCCCTGATGGCCGTTGGCCTGGTGCTGTACTTCGCCCGCCGGTTCTCCAAGGGCAAGACCCTGGGCACCCGGAACCACGGCGGCGCCAAGGACACCGGGCACTAGCCCACCCGGCACCTGCTGCACTTTGAACGTCCAGCCGGGCCCCGAAAACAAAACCGCCCCCGGACCAGTTGGTCCGGGGGCGGTTTTTTAGGTCGGGCGTGCCAGGGCTAGCCGGGCAGGTCAGTCCTCGTGCAGGTCGTCGTCGTAGTCCTTGCCGGCGTGCTGCTGGCGCAGCTTGCGGCCCTCGGCGATGTCTTCCTCTTCCTGTTCCTGGCGCTTCTCCGTCTGGCGGGTGTCGCGCGGGGGAAGCTGCACGGATTCCTCGGCCTGAATACCGGCCTGGAGTTCGCGGCCGCGTTCCACCTCGGCGTCGAACTCGGCACCGAAGAGCAGGGACACGTTGGCCAGCCAGATCCACAGCAGCAGCACTATCACGCCGCCAATGGCACCGTAGGTGGCGTTGTAGTTGCCGAAGTTCGAGACGTAGAAGCTGAAGCCCGCGGTCACAATCGCCAGGATCACCAGGGCAATCAGCGAGCCCATGCTCATCCAGCGGAACTTGGGCTGCTTCACGTTCGGGGTGGCGTAGTAAAGGACCGCGATAATCAGAACTGCGAAGATCAGCATGACCGGCCACTTGGCGAGGTTCCAGACGGTCACCGCTTCACTGCCCAGGCCGATGACGTTGCCGATGGCTTCGGCTATCGGGCCGGAGATCACCAGCATCAGCAGCAGTGCCGCCGCCATGAGGACCAGGATCAGGGTCACGAGCAGCTGGGTGGGAAGCAGCTTCCAGGCGGGCCGGCCTTCATCCACTTCGTAGATGCGGTTCATGGAACGGCCAAACGCCTTCACGAAGCCGGAGGCGGACCACAGGGCGCCGAGAATACCGACAATCAGCGCGAGTCCGGCGGTGCTGGAGGTGGTCAGCTGCTTAATGGGATCTTCAAGGACCGATGCAGCGTCTGACGGCGCGAACTGCTTGACGAAGTCCAGCAGTGCATTGGTGGTGCTTTCCCCCTGCCCCACCAGACCGAGGATGGAAACCATGGCCAGCAGTGCCGGGAAGATCGCCAGGACCGTGTAGTAGGTCAGTGCCGCGGCCAGGTCAGTGCACTGGTCCTTGGAGAACTCCCGCACCGTCTTCTTGAGGATGTATTTCCAGCTGGGCTTGGAGACCTCGGTCGGTTTGTCCGGTTTGCTTGCATCGTCGGGACTTGGTGCTGTCTCGGCTTTGCTGTTGGTGTCCTGCGCCACTACGGCCTCCTGGGTGGATCGATGTCAGATCCCCATCGTATTTGTAAGTGTCCTTAGTAACAAAGGGGCACCACAAACAGGCCGGCCGGGTTCAAGTGTTCCGGCCCAGGCCGTAGTACTCCATCAGGACACTTTCTTCGGCCGGGCTCAACGGGTTTTCCGGATTGGCGCCGGGTGACTTGGAAACCTTTTCCTTGGAGTAGTTCACAAAAATGTCCTGCCCGTCGCGCCGCGCGGCAGCGAGCGGCACGTAGTGTTCAGCCGACTCGAACAGGCCCAGGTTAACGGTGATCCACGCGGGCTGCCCGGTGTCGCGGTCCAGGTGGACTTCCCCCACCAGGCCCAGCCGCTCGCCGTCATTCGCCCACACACTCGATCCCTGGATTTCGTGAAGCACAAAGGCGTCCGCCATCGTTGATCCCTTCGCCGGTCCGGCGCAACAGCCGGGGCTCTTATTGCCGCCCGGCGGGCGGCCTCCTGTCAACAGTGCCGGACGCACGGCGGCCGGGCAGGGGAAATCAGCGCGGCGTGTCCGCGTTCTCCTCGCGTTCGGCCATCACGTCCTCACCCGGACCGGAGAAGCTCTGCCGGCGTTCGACGGCGTCGATGCTGCCGGTGAACAGTTGGGAATCGCTGGTGTCGGAGTTGCGCACCAACGGCGCGGTCCGCGGTCCGCTGTGGACATCCGTGCCGGTCTTGCGCACCTCTTCCCAGCGCTGGCGCGGGAGGGCGTCCGGGTGCCATTCCTGCAGGTAGGTCACCATGGTTTCGCGGATCAGGCAGCGCAGGTCGAACAGCGTCCCGCTGTCCACGGCGCTGACCAGGATGCGGACCCGCACCACACCGTTCACGGCCTCGGTGACCTGCAGCACGCTGGTGCGCTTGTCCCACAGTTCGGTGCCGGCCAGGGTCTCCTTCAGCTTGGTGCGCAGGTCTCCCACCGGTACCCGCCAGTCCAGGTCCAGTTCCACGGTGCCCAGGATCGCGGACTGCCGGCGGGTCCAGTTCTGGAACGGCGTGGTGGTGAAGTAGGTGGAAGGCAGGATCAGGCGCCGGTCATCCCAGATATGCACCACCACGTACGTCATGGTGATTTCCTCGATGGTGCCCCACTCGCCTTCCACCACTACGACGTCGTCGGCGCGGATCGCGTCGGTGAAGGCCAGCTGCAGCCCGGCAAAGACATTGCTCAGGGTTCCCTGCACGGCAAGGCCGGCCACAATGGAGAGCAAACCGGCGGAGGCAAGGATACCGGCGCCCAGCGCACGGACCTCGTCAATGGTCAGCAGCACAAAGGCCACGGCAATGGTGATCAGCACGGCGATGCCGATCCGCCGGCCCAGGTTCACCTGGGTTTTCAGGCGTCTCAGCCTGCGGTTGTCCCGGGTGTCGGTGCTGTACTTCGTGAGGATCATCGCCTCGATGATCAGCAGCGTCACGACGCCGAACCAGGCCAGCGCGCCGATCAGCCCCAGCACCAGCAGGTAGTCCAGGACCGGCAGCCAGGACGCCCCGGGCGCTGTTGCGCCCAGGGCAATCCTGATGCCGATCAGTCCCAGCACCAGCCGCAGCGGGTTCCGGGCCTTGACGGAGATCTCCCGGATGCTGGGCACCTTGCGGAACGCCCGGTTGGCGCCCTCGCGTGCGATCCAGGCGATGATCAGGGCAATGCCCACTGCCACGAGGACGGCGAAGAGCGGTTTGAGGCTAACTGCAAGGTCAAGCAGGTCTTCCATGCTTTCGATGATCCCAAACCCCGGTGGGGTGCTGTCCAATCGGATGTTCGTTGCGGGCGGAAGTGCGGTTACTGTGCGTTGTCCGCGGCGGTGGCAGCGTCCGCGATCATCGGCACTACGTTGTCCAGGGCGTACGGGATGCTCAGGACATTGATGGCGGACGTGGAGAACACGCGGGTCGGGTCTGCGTCGGCCACCAGCGCGCCGTTCTTCACGGCAGGGATCTGGCTCAGCAGCGGGTCGGCGGCGATGGTGTCGGCAACATCCTCGCTGGCCACCCAGCTGATGAAGATGTCCGAATCCAGCTGGTTGAGGTTTTCATCGGACCAGGGGATGTAGAACTCGTCGCCCTTGGTGTTCTCCTCCACCACGGGTGCCTGCGTCAGGCCCAGGGATTCCATGAACTTGGGGCGGTTGTCCAGCGCGGTGTAGACGGAGTTCTCCGCCCCCGGTGCCAGGTTGCCGTAGATGAAGGTCTTGCCTTCGAGCTGCGGGTATTCGGCGGCCTTCTCGGTGATGGCCTTTTCAGTGTCCGCCACCAGCTGCTGCGCCTCATCCTCCAGGCCCAGCGCCTTGCCGGTCATGGCGGCGGTGTCCTGCCAGGAGGTGCCCCAGGGGGCGTCCGGGTAGGCCACGACGGGAGCGATCTTGCTCAGCTTGTCGTAGTCCTCCTGGGACAGCCCGGAATAAGAGGCCAAGATGACGTCCGGGTTGGTGGCAGCGACGTCGTCGAACGCAATCCCGTCCGCTTCGGAGTACTGTGCCGGGGCGTTCTCCGAGCCGATGGAGGCGTCCAGGTCCTCAAGGGCCTCGTCGATCCAGGGCGTGGTGCCCTGCTCGTTGCCGCCGAACTCGATGGTGGGCATGCCTACGGGAACAACACCAAGCGCCAGCGCGGTCTCGGCGTTGGCCCAGGCAACTGTCGCCACCCGTTCGGGGGCCTCTTCGATAACTGTTTCGCCGAAGGCATGCTCAATGGTGACGGGGAACTGGTCACCGGCGGCGGCGCTGCCGGTGGACTCATTTTCGCCTGCGGCACCGGTGGAGCATGCGGAAAGGGACAGAACGGCGACGGCGGCCGCGGCAGCGGCGCGGCGCATCCTGGACAGGGCCATATGGGGCTCCTTGGAATCACGTAAAACGGACGGAACGGACCCTGCGGACGCGGATCCAAAATAAGGTTAACCTAGGTTTGGCTCAATTACGCAACGCTAACGTTGCGTAATACTCCGCACAGCTTCCAGTTACACCGGCCAGTTCCATATGGAAGGGCGGTTCAGGACTTCCCACGGGCCATCTTGCGCAGGTCAGCCGCCGGGTCCTGCAACTGCGCCGGATCAACCGCCCGGCCCGATTCGATCAGCTTCCGCGCCGCCCGCACGGCCGTCCCGCCGTCCACGGCAGCCACGCCGGCCAGCGTGCCGGCGGGAGGGACGCGGAACACCATGAACCCGGGTCCGGGTTCTCCGCGCAGCACCGTCCGGCCGGGACCGGCCATGCTGCCGGCCATCTCCAGGTGGATCCCGTAGCGGTCGGACCAGAACCAGTCGGGTGCGGCCTGCGGGGGCTCGACGCCGAGGATCCCGGCCGCAGCCGCCTCACCCGTGCGGCGGGCGGCGTCCCAGTGCTCGAACCGCCGGCCCGGCGTGCCGTCACTGTTCCGCAGCCGGGAGGAGTCACCAGCGGCGAAAATTCCGGACTGCGAGGTGGCGCCGGAGCCATCCACCAGGATGCCGTCGTGGACCTGGAGCCCGGCCTCTTCTGCGAGCGCAGTTTCCGGCTCGCTGCCCACCGAGACCAGGACGGTGGTGGCGGGGAGCGCGGCTCCTGCGGCCAGGACCACGGTCAGGGCGTCATCACCGGCACCGGCACCGGCACCGGCACCGGCGACAATGGCTGCGGGAGTGTCCTGCAGGTAGGCAGTGCCGTGTGCGGCGTGCAGTCCGTGCAGGTACCTGGCCAGATCCGGACCGGCCGCCCGCTCAAACGGCAGGTAAGCCGAATCCACCATGGTCACGGCAGCGCCCAGGGCCCGGGCCGTCGACGCGGTTTCCGCCCCCACCAGTCCGGCACCGATGATCACCAGGTGCGCGCCGGGGAACAGCCGCTGCCGCAGCACCAGGGCATCCGCGGCGGAGCGCAGGGTCAGGACACCGGGCAGGTCCATGCCCGGCAGCGGCAACCGCCGGGCGCGCGCACCCGGGGCCAGCAGCACCGCGTCGGCATGGATTTGGCCGCCCGAGGCGAGGGTGAGGGCGGGGGCGCCGTGTCCGGCGTCGAGCTTTACCGCAGTGTCCGTGACCACCTCGACGGCGTTGTCCGCGTACCAGCCGCGGGGAGCCAGTTCCAGCTGCGGCAGGTCCAGGGTTCCGGCCAGGAACGCCTTACTCAGCGGCGGACGGTCATAGGGCAACCCGTCGGGATCAATAAGCTGCAGGGTACCTGCGTAGCCGCGGCGGCGGAGTTCGCGCACCGCACTGAAACCGGCGATGCCCCCGCCCACAACGGCTACCGTTGCAGGGGCCGGGCCTGCGTTCACGCGTCCTGCGGAGCCTGGTTGGGGTACAGCCACACTTCGCCGTCGCGCACCTCCACCCGGTGCGCCCGGGTGTTGACCAGGGCGGGCAGGCAGAGCGCTTCACCCGTGCGCATGCAGAAACGCGCGGAATGGATGGGGCATTCCACCTCGTCGCCCTCGATCCAGCCGTCCGCCAGGGAGGCCTCTTCATGGGTGCAGGTGTCATTCAGGGCGTAGAAGTTCCCGTTGTCGCTGTGGAACACGGCAATGTCATCCGCGGTGCCCGCCGTTTCGGCGTCTACCGTGAGGGCTTCGCCCTCTTCAATCTCATCCGCATCGGCAACTCGGATACCCTCGCTCATGCCTGTCCTTCCCGGCGCCAAGGCCAAAAACGTGCTGCTCTTACCTCAACACGTTACCCCGGCCCAGCGGGTCGGCCGGCTGCTGCCGCGGTGGACACCGCGGCGGTCCGTTAGGCCGTGCCTGGTCCGGTCGACGACGCCGTCCCTTACTGCCGGGCCGGTTCCAAGCCGCGGATCAGGGATATTAGTTCTGCGCGCAGTTCCGGGCCGATGCCGGCCGTGGAAGTGTTCTGCTCCAGGTTTTCCGCGTCGGCGAGCATCTTCTGGCCGCGCTCCGAGATGGCCATGAGCCGGCCGCTGCGGCCCGTAGTTTCGGGCGGAACCTCTTCAACGAGGCCCTGTCCCGCCATGCTCACCAGTGATGTTCCGAGAGTCTGCGCGGTCACCCGCAGCCGCCGGGCCAGTTCCGCCCGCCGCATGGGTCCGTCCGTGAGCAGCACCCGCAGAACCGTCACCCGTTCCTGGGTCAGCCCCAGGGCGCGCAGCTTGTTATCCACTTCCCGTCTTACCAAGCGTGCAGCTGTTGACAGCAGCCGCACGGGTTCCCAATCCCCCTCGTTCTGCATCTTCCTGCTTCCCTGATACGTCATTGGTAGGCGATCCAGCTCCGCTGAAACAAATCAGTGTGCTTACTATTTCAACGGCATAGGAGGGGTGCTTGTCAAGCCGGGAGCGCCTACTCGCCGGCCCATTCCCGGAAGGCACGCACGGATTCGCCGCTGCCTTCCACGCTGACGTTGGCCGCTGCCCGCCGGCCCATGGCGTGCAGGGCCAGATCCACCACATTTCCCGAGACCAGCACGGGAGTGTCGCCCGCCCGGACCCGCCTCCGGCCGAACCCGGGAACGGCCAGTTCCACACCCACCGGCGAGCTCCGGTAGCCCATCCGCGCCATCAGCCCCAGCTGCTTCCACAGTGCCTGCTGCTGCCCGGCCGGCAGCTCACGCGGTGCGGCGGCACCGGTGCCGCGGCGGATGTCCTCGTGGTGCACCACGTACTCCACCAGATTCGCGGCGTCGGCCCGGAACGGGGAGAACCGGCCCGGTCCGGCAGCGAAACGGTCCACCAGGGCGGCATAGCCGTGGGGGGTGGCTGCAGCGGAGGCCTCGGCGCCCAGGTTCTTCTCCTGCCCGGGCTTGGGCCGGCGCAGCACGTCCGCGGCCATCTTCCACGGCGCGTGCTCGCGCAGCACCAGGTGTGCCAGCAGCCGGCGCACATCCCAGCCCTCGCACAGCGTGGGCGCCAGCGGATCCGCCTCCCGCAGTGTCCGGACCAATTCCGCGCGTTCGCTGTCCACCCAAGCCATAACCGTCTCCTTTTGCGTTGTACTGCCGCCGATTTTCCACCCGTTGGAGGTACTTTCCCACGGCAATGCTGCCTGCGCCCCACATTAGCCGCGAACCCTCTTTACCCTTAGCTACCGCGGCGTAGCATGGTCCCCACAGTGAGCCGAGGCCGCCCCTCCATGCGGCCAAAACAGAGGAGAAATCCCATGAGCACCACTGATCTTGCCCAGGGGTCCGGCCCCGACAGCAGCGCTCGAAAAATCAAGGACCGGGTGGTCACGGAACAGGATGCCCGCAACGCCACCGAAGAAGCCCGGGACACGGGCGAATCCCGCCCGAGCTTCGCCAAGGGAATCTATCTGGGCAGTTACAACCTGGACCTCATCCGGTCCCTGCCGGCCCCGGATCCGGCCGAGGAGGCCCGGGCGGAGGCTTTCCTGGAGGAGCTGGCGGCGTACTGCCGCACCCTGGACGGCCGCCTGATTGAACGCACCGGCGTCATCCCGGACGAGTACCTGCGCGGGTTGGCGGACCTGGGTGTGTTCGGCATCAAGATCCCCCGGCGTTACGGCGGGCTGGGGCTGTCACTGCTGCACTACGGCCGCGCGCTGATGCTGCTGGGCACCGTGCATCCCAGCATGGGGGCGTTGGTCTCGGCGCACCAGTCCATCGGCGTGCCGGAGCCGGTGAAGGTTTTCGGCAACGATGAGCAGAAGCAGGAATACCTGCCGCGCTGCGCCGCCGGAGCCGTGACGGCCTTTCTCCTGACCGAGCCCGACGTCGGTTCCGACCCCGCTCGGCTGCGCACCACGGCCATCCCGTCCGAAGACGGCAGCGAATACGTCATTGACGGGGTCAAGCTGTGGACCACCAACGGCGTGATTGCCGAACTGGTGGTGGTGATGGCCGCAGTGCCCCCGCACGGGGAATCCAAGGGCGGAATCAGCGCCTTTGTGGTGGAAATGTCCTCGCCGGGCATCACGGTGGAGAACCGCAACAACTTCATGGGCCTGCGCGGCATTGAAAACGGCGTCACCCGGTTCACCAACGTCCGGGTCCTCGCCGCGAACCGCCTGGGCCGGGAGGGCCAGGGCCTGAAGATCGCACTGACCACGCTCAACACCGGCCGGCTGTCCATTCCGGCCATGTGCGCGGCATCAGGCAAGTGGTCGCTGAAGATTGCCCGCGGCTGGGCCAATGCCCGGGAGCAGTGGGGCCGGCCCATCGGCCGGCACGAGGCCGTGGGCAAAAAGCTCGCCTACATTGCCGCCACCGGCTTCGCACTGGAGGCGGTCTTCGAGCTATCCGCAGAACTGGCCGACGCCGGCACCAAGGACATCCGCATCGAGGCGGCCCTTGCCAAGCTGTGGGCCAGCGAAATGGCGTACAACATAGCGGACGAGCTGGTGCAGGTGCGCGGCGGCCGCGGCTTTGAGACCGCGGATTCCCTGGCCGCCCGCGGCGAGCGCGCGGTGCCGGCCGAGCAGCAGCTGCGGGACCTGCGGATCAATCGCGTGTTTGAGGGCTCCACCGAGATCATGCACCTCTTTATTGCCCGGGAAGCCGTGGACGCACACCTCTCCGCCGCCGGAGACCTGGCCGTGGCGGATGCCCCGCTCGGCGCGAAGGCAAAGGCGGCCATGAAGGCCAGC
Organism: Arthrobacter sp. zg-Y750; assembly: GCF_020907365.1. NCBI lineage: Bacteria > Bacillati > Actinomycetota > Actinomycetes > Micrococcales > Micrococcaceae > Arthrobacter > Arthrobacter sp. zg-Y750. Next base: position 35,326 of record NZ_JAJJOC010000006.1, read on the forward strand.
GGCTTCTACGGCAAGTGGCTGCCCACACTCGCGGCAGGCAAGGGCAGCGTGCCGACGTCGTACGCCGAGTTCGGCATCCTCGCCAAGCACCTGCGTTTCGCCGAGCGGGCTTCACGCCGGCTTGCCCGGTCTACGTTCTACGGCATGGCCCGCTGGCAGGCGGGGCTGGAGCACCACCAGGTGTTCCTGGGCCGGATTGTGGACATCGGCGCGGAGATTTTTGCCATTTCCGCGTCCTGCGCCCGGGCCATGAACATCCGCGGGAAGGATCCGGAGGAGGGCCGGAGCGCTTTTGAGCTGGCTGACGCGTTCAGCACCGAATCCCGGGTGCGGATCGAGACCCTGTTCGAAGAACTCTGGCGCAATTCGGACGCCGCGGACCGCAAGGTGTCCAAGGGTGTGCTGGACGGGCGCTACACCTGGCTCGAGGAGGGCGTGCTGGACGCGTCCGAGGGCACCGGCCCGTGGATCTCCGAGACTGCCCGCGGGGACGAACCGAAGGAGAACCTGCACCGCTGGTACCGGTAAGGACCGTCTAGCGGGCACCCACCGCGCCCCGGCAGATTTGCACATAGCGCGCCGCCAGCTCCTCGGGACTGAGCGGCCCGCCGGCGCGGTACCACTGGGCCACCCCGGTGCACATGGTGGTCACCGCCCGGCTGGCGTCCTTGGGATGGGCGGTGCAGAACCGCCCGAGCCGGACAGCGTCGGCCACGACGTCGTCCAGCAGCTTCTGCTGCCGGTCCCGCGCCGCAATGTGCCCGCTGCGGGCCGCGCCCTCCAGGCTGCGGATCTCGCTCGCGGCGATAAAGGCATGCTCCCACCGGTAGGCGTGCACCAGCACCAGGCATTCGATCAGCAGCGCGAACCGTTCCTCCACATCGTCCCCGGCTTCGGCCAGGGCCGCCGTGCTGCGGGCATACAGATCCGCCATGGCGGACTCGGCTATCCCGACCAGCAGCGCTTGCTTGGACGGATAGTGGTGGTACAGCCCGGGCACGGACAGTCCGGCGCGTGCGGCCACGGTGCGGATGGCGGTGCCGTGGTAGCCGTGTTCCAGAAAGCATTCCAGTGCGGCGGCCAGCAGCGGCGGCAGGACGGGAACGGAAAAGTCCCGCCAGTCGGGCTGGGGTGCGGCGCTCATGGCATCCTTCCGGGGTTCGCGGGGAACTGTTGTGACCCTTGACACAACTTGCGGGCCTGCACCAGACTACCCATACCGAGCGGTCGCTCGGTAGTAGGGACAGGCGGAGCATATGACAGAGCAGTCAGCAGCGGACGAGTCAGCGGACCAGGGGCAGTACACGGTGCAGGACCTGCCGGAGCCCGCACCGGCCAACCAATCCCGTCTGGCGGGCAAAACCGCCGTCGTCACCGGTGCGAGCCGGGGCATCGGCCTGGCCATCGCCCGCCGGTTTGCAGCCGAAGGGGCGAAGGTGCTCATCACCGCCCGCAACATCGGCCCGCTCAAGGAGGCCGCCGCGGAGTTCCCGGAGGGCAGCGTCCTGTTCCTGGCCGGCAAGTCCGATGACCCGGACCACCGTGCCGAGGTGCTGGACACCGTGGCCCGGACCTGGGGCACCTTGGACATCCTGGTGAACAACGCCGGCATCAACCCCGTCTACGGCCCGCTGACGGAACTGGACCCGGAGGCCGCCCGCCGCATCCTGGACGTCAACGTGCTGGGCACCTTGGCCTGGGTGCAGGCCCTCTGCGCGCATCCCGCCCTGGACTTCACCGGCCGCGGCGGGTCCGTCCTGAACCTCTCCTCCGTCTCGGCACAGACCCCGGCCCACGGCATCGGCTTCTACGGCATCAGCAAGGCCGCCGTGGAACAGCTCACCCGCACCCTGGCCGTGGAACTGGCCCCCTCCGTGCGGGTCAATGCCATGGCCCCCGCCGTGGTGAAGACCCAGTTCGCCCGGGCACTGTACGAGGGCCGGGAGGAAAAGGTCAGCTCCACCTATCCGCTGAAGCGCCTCGGCACCCCCGAAGACGTGGCCGGCGCCGCCGCTTTCCTGGTCTCCGACGACGCCGCGTGGGTCACCGGGCAGGTCCTGAACCTCGACGGCGGCCTGCTGGTGGCCGGCGGCTCCGCCTAGCCCGCCGCAGTTTCCGCCGCCCGGCAACACCACCGGCCGCCTTCCCCCTCCCCCTTCCCAAGCAGCGCCTCCCCAGCCCCTCCCCCACGCAGCCCGCTCCAGCCAAAGGACCCGCCCATGAGCACCTCATCCCTGCCTCCGGAGATCGAAGACCTGCGCCTGCGCACCCGGGAGTTCATCCGGGGCACGGTGCTGCCCGCCGAACCGCGGCCGGGCGCCGTCGTGCCCGAGGAGATGCTCGCGGACCTGCGCGCCGCCGCGAAGGCCGCCGGCGTGTTCGCGCCGCACGCCCCGCGCGAGTACGGCGGGCAGGGGGTCCCGTTGCAGCACTGGTCCCCCATCTTCCAGGAGGCCGGATATTCGCTGATCGGACCGTCGGCATTGAACTGCATGGCCCCGGATGAGGGCAACATGCACATGCTGCACCTGATCGGCAGCGAGGAGCAGAAGCGCCGCTACCTGGCCCCGCTGGTGGCCGGGGAGGCGCGCTCCTGCTTCGGCATGACCGAGCCGCACCCCGGCGCCGGCTCGGATCCGGCCGCGCTGCGTTCCCGGGCGGAAAAGGTGGACGGCGGCTGGCGGATCACCGGCCATAAACGCTTCACCAGCGGCGCCAACAACGCCTCGTTCTGCATCGCCATGGTGCGCACGGACGCGGTGGACGGCGCACCGGCCGGCGCCACCATGCTGCTGGTGGACATGGACGCCGCCGGGGTGCGGATCGGCGAGCAGCTGCACACCATGGACCGGGCCATCGGCGGCGGGCATCCGCACGTGCACTTCGAGGACGTGTTTGTGCCCGACGGCGCCGTGCTGGGTGCTCCCGGCGAAGGCTTCCGCTACGCGCAGGTTCGGCTGGGTCCGGCCCGGCTGACGCACTGCATGCGCTGGCTCGGGCTCGCCCGGCGGTCACTGGACATCGCCCTGGACCGCACCAACCGCCGGGAAATCTTCGGATCCGTGATGAACGAGCTGGGCCTGGCGCAGGAAATGATTGCCCAGTCCGTGATCGACATTGAAACCTCGGACGCGATCATCACCAAGACCGCCGCCCTGCTCGAAACGGACGCCAAAGCCGGGTCGGCCCTGTCCTCGGTGGCCAAGACCCACACCTCCGAGGCCGTGTACCGGGTGATTGACCGCAGTCTGCAGCTGTGCGGCGGCGACGGCGTCACCGACCGGCTGCCGCTGGCCGCCTACCTCAACGAGGTCCGCGCCTTCCGCATCTATGACGGCTCCAATGAGACGCACAAGTGGGCCATTGCCCGCCGCGCCTCCGCCGCGCGCCGCCGCGAAGTGGAACGCGGCGCACCCTTCCTTGCCGATGTGGCGGAGAACGACGCCGCCTCCCCCGCCGACGCGAAAGCCTGACCCATGCACACCACTCCTGACGGCCGTGAAGTTGTGGCCACCCGCGCCGACGCCGAAGCGCTGGATTCTCCCCCGCTGCTGATCCTGGACGAGGTCACCGCCTTCCTTGACACCCATAATCTGGGGAGCGGCCCGCTGTCGTGGGAACCGATCGGGGACGGGCAGTCCAACATCACCTACCGGATCCGCCGCGGCGCCGAGGACTTTGTGCTCCGCCGCGGGCCCCGCCCGCCGCTGCCGCGTTCCACCCATGACATGGTCCGCGAGGCACGGATCCAGCAGCTGCTGCGGACCCAGGGCGTGCCGGTGCCGGAAATCCTGGCTGTCTGTGCAGACGACTCCGTGCTCGGGGTGCCGTTCTATGTCATGGCCTATCTGGACGGACTGGTGATCACCAACAGCATTCCGGACTCCCTGTCCTCCATGGAGCAACGCCGGGCCACCAGTGAAGCCGTCGTTGACACTCTGGTCCGCATCCATGCCGTAGACGTCAGCAGCGGGGACCTGGCGGCGTTCGGCAAGCCGGACGGCTACCTGCAGCGCCAAGTTGCCCGGTTTTCCGGGCTGTGGGACATCAACACCACCCGCAGCCTGCCCGAGGTGGCCCGGATCGGCGGCTGGCTGGCGGACAACATTCCCGCCAGCTCCGCCGCGGCGGTACTGCACGGGGATTACCGGCCCGGAAACCTGATGTTCGCCCCCTCCGCCCCGGCCCGCGTGATCGCCGTCCTGGACTGGGAAATGTCCGCCATCGGCGATCCGCTCGCAGATCTGGGCTATCTCACCGCCACGTATTCGGAACCGGGCAGTGAATCCACGCCGCTGGAGCTGACCGGCGTCACCCGCAACCCCGGCTACTTCACCCGGGCGGAGGTGATCAACGCGTACCGGGACCGGACGGATCTGGACCTGGAGGCGCTGCCCTGGTACCAGGCCCTGGCACTGTGGAAGGCGTCCATCTTCTGTGAAGCCATCTACACCCGGTGGCTCAAGGGGGAACGGCCCCATGACACGCGCTTCGCGCCGTCGCTGGAGGCGGGAGTGCCGCAGCTGCTGCGCAGCGCTGCCGGGTTCGCCGGCCTGGCCCCGGCGCCGCTGTAGCCCCGGGCGTCATACTCGACGGCCCCAGCCCGGCCCCGGGAGCATCCGGTACCGTGTGTGGCATGAAGAACCTTCCCCGGTCGCTTGCGCTGGCCGCTTTCGTCGGAGCCTTCACGCTGTCCCGTCCGGCCGGCTGGCCCCCTCTGCTGCGCCGGGCCTACATCCTGGTTCCCGGCGCCGCCGTCGGCGCCATGGCCGCCGTGGCGGTCCGAAAGGCAAGCCGGAAAGGGAAGGAACTGGCCGCTGACGGAACCGTTGACCTGGTCACGCCGTTCACCACTGCCGGCGGTGCACAGGAGCCGGGCGCCGCTTCCGCCGTTCCTTCGTATGTGGCCGCCCGCCCCTCCGGTTCCGGGACCGGAGGGACGGAAATGGCGCTTTTGGGCCTGGGCGCCGTCGCCGGGGCAGCAGTCAGCGGAACCACTGCAGTTTCCCTGCTGGTTGACGCGCGCATCGAAACCTGGCTGGTCCGGCGCGGGGCGGCCAAGCCCCGCGTGGCGATGGCAGGGGCGGCAGCACTCTGGTCCCTTGTTATGGACGCGGTAATGGACGGCAAGGACGGCAGGGGCTCCAAGGCGACCCCGGCTGCTCGTCAGTAGGTTTCAGCCGAAGAGCGCCGCGGCACGGGTCAGGGTCTGGAAGACACCGTAGGCCAGGGGAATCCCCACCAGCAGCCAACTCACTGTCACCATGGCTTTGTTGCTCATGCGTGTTCTCCGTCCGGGGTTGCGGTTTGGGCCGCAGCGGGCGGCGCGGACTGCGGTTCGTGGTAGCGGGAGTTCACCGGGGTGACCAGCAGATTCGCAATGAACCCGACTACCAGCAGGCCCACCATGGTCAGCAATGCCGGGATATAAGCGCTGGCGGTCAGCTCACCGGGAGTGCCCTGCGCGTCGAGGAACGAATTGACGATCAGCGGACCGGCAATTCCTGCCGCGGACCAGGCGGTGAGCAGCCTGCCGTGGATGGCTCCCACCTGGTAGGTGCCAAAGAGGTCCCGCAGGTACGCCGGAACCGTGGCGAATCCTCCGCCGTAGAAGGACAGGATCACGAAGGCCAGGGCCACGTAGAGAATGGTGGAGGTGTCTCCGAAGAAGGAGAGCAGGGTGTAGAAAACGGCGCCGCCGCCGAGATAGAGCATGTAGATGCGCTTGCGGCCGATCAGGTCCGAGGTGGCGGACCAGACAAAGCGCCCGCCCATGTTGCCGATCGAAAGCAGGCCCACGAATCCGCCGGCGACGGCGGCGGTCACCAGCGAGGCGCCGTCGGACTGGCGGAAGAAGTCCTGGATCATGGGGGCGGCCTGTTCCAGGATGCCGATGCCGGCCGTCACGTTGCAGAAGAGCACAATCCAGACCAGCCAGAACTGCCGGGTCTTAATGGAGTTCGCCGCCGAAACGTGGTTAGTGGTGACCAGGGACTTCGACGCGACAGTGGCGGGGTCAAAGCCCGCCGGCTTCCAGTCGGCGGCCGGAACCCGGATGGTCGCGGCGCCGTAGAGCATGTAGATCAGGTAAATGGCTGCCAGTGTCAGGAACAGTTTGCCCACGGCGTCACCGCTGGCCACCCAGCCGGGAGTTCCGGACTCCGGATCGTAGAAGGTGAGCAGCGCCGAGGACAGCGGGCTGGCGATCAGCGCTCCGCCGCCAAATCCCATGATCGCCATGCCGGTGGCGAGCCCGGGCCGGTCCGGGAACCACTTGATCAGCGTGGAGACCGGGGAGATATAGCCGATCCCCAGCCCGATGCCGCCGATCACCCCGTATCCCAGGTACAGCAGCCACAGCTGATGGGTGAAGATGCCTGCGGCCCCGACCACGAATCCGCCCACCCAGAACATTGCCGAAACAAACATCGCCTTGCGGGGTCCGTTGGTGTCCACCCAAGTGCCCATCACGGCGGCGGAAAGCCCGAGCATCACAATGGCAATGGAGAAGATGATGCCGATTTGGGTGAGGCTGGCGTCGAAGTAGTCCACCAGGGCCGTCTTGTAGACGCTGGTGGCATACACCTGGCCGATGCACAGGTGGACGGCCAGAGCTGCGGGCGGGATGAGCCAGCGGTTGAAGCCGGGCGGGGCAATGGTGCGGTCACGATCAAGCCAGCTCATGCGGACTCCCTTGTCAGAGGTCGGACGGTGCATCAGGAGTCAGGATGCCCCTCCACGCGCGCCATGTCCCGGTGCGACACGCGTTTTCCCATTAGCGGAGGGAAACATACCGCGCAACCTACTCTTCGGTAACTAATTTCTCGAAATGCTTGCTTTGTTACCGCTGGGTAGCTTAGATGTAACAGACATCACACTAGCCCGGACTGATTTCGTCATGTTGTTTCCACTTCGGTGGGACGGACCCGTCCGGTCGCACCGCGAAGGCTGCGCCTACCGGCGTGCTGCACGCAGCCCAGTCAGTCTCGACAGCATGAAGCAGAAAAAGGATATTCAATGACGAGTTCCACGTCCGGGCGTGCCACTTCCCGCCCCCACACACTCTTAACCGCACTCCTGGCCTTGTTCCTGATCCTCCTTTTGGCCTTCTTTGTGCTGTTCACGGGCAAAGTGTCCGCCGGTGCAACGGAGCTGAGCGACGGCGCTGAGCGCGCCAACACGGGAGCCAGTGACCTGCAGGAAGGCGCGGACAAGGCCAAGGAAGGCGCGGACAAGGTTGCCGCCGGTTCCGAGAAGGTGGATACCGGCGCCAACACGCTGGCCACCGGCATTTCCAGCGCCAAGTCCGGGGTCACCACCCTGAAGGAGGGCGCCACCAGCCTGGATGAAGGAGCAGCGAAGCTCCTCACCGGCGCGGAGGCCGCCAATACCGGCGCCAACAAGCTCGCTGCCGGCGCCACCAGTGCCCGGACAGGCGCAGCTACCTTGGCCACCGGCGCGAACAGTGCCGCCGACGGCGCCAACCAGCTTGCAGCCGGCGCCACCAATGCTCGCGCAGGCTCCGACAAGCTGGCCTCCGGCGCCAACGAGCTCTACACGAAGATGGCCCCGCTCGCTGAGGGCGCACCCGCACTGGCTGCGGGCGCAGAGAAGGCTGCCAACGGCGTTGCACAGCTGGCTCCCGGCTCCGTAAAGGTCAGCGGTGGAGCTCAGGAAATGTGGAAGGCCATTCACGTCAATAAAGGCACAGACGGGAATACTGCCTATACGAATATGCGCGCAGACTTGGCATCCTACGAGCCGTACGCTGCTTCAAGCGGTGCCGCGCAGCTCCGGCAGCTGGCACAGTTGAACACACTTTCCGGAGATCTACTGACAGCGGGCGCGCTCGAGCAAGCCGCTACAAAGATTGAGGGGCTGGAATGGATTGTTGTAGGAATCGACAACGGACTCACCGGCTACAACCCCGGAGTCGATGGTATTCCGTATGATCCTTACACTGCAGACTCCGGCAAACAATACGACCAGGACGGCCTCCTCTACGGCACCGGTGCCATCGCCGAGGGCCTCGCGCAGCTGAATGATCCTGCCGCAGCTCCCGCACTGGCCGCCGGTGCACGCTCAGCCGCTGATGGCATTGCCCAGCTCTACGCAGGTGCCGGAACGCTTTCCGCCGGTGCCACCGAGCTCAACACGGGCCTGAAGACCCTTGAAACCGGCGCAGGCACCCTCGCCCAGGGCAACGGCCAGCTGGCCACCGGTGCAGGCACCCTCTACACCGGCATAGACACACTGGAAACCGGTGCGTACACGCTGGCCGACGGCAACTACAAGATCTACGACGGCACCATCACCCTGGCCGACGGCACCAGCCGCCTGAACACCGGTACCCAGTCCCTGGACGAGGGCGTCACCAAGCTCGACGACGGCGGCAAGACCCTGACGGCAGGCACCAAGGAGCTCAAGACCGGCGCCTCGGACCTGGCTGAAGGCAACGGCAAGCTGGCCGAGGGCAGCAAGACCCTGGCCGACGGCAACGGCAAGATCGCTGACGGCGCCGACACCATGCGGGCCAGCACCACGGCACTGACTCCGGGCGAGATCATGACCTCCCCGAAGATCCTGGCCGTGCTGATCCCGCTGCTGCTCCTGCTGGTTCCGATCGGCATGCTGATCGCCGGCACCCGCCGCAAGTCGCAGTACTAGGCACCACCGCATCACCTCGCACCACTAACGGAAGGGCCGGTACCGCAGCTGCGGTACCGGCCCCAACCCCGTGCCGCCGCCGGGTGGGGGGGGGGGTGGGGGCCCCCCACCCCCCCGCGCGGTTCAGCTCAGCGGAAATCTGCTCCACCGCGCTCTGCAGCGCCGGCACCGCCCGCTCCGCAAAGGCGGCATCCACGCGGGACACCGGTCCGGAGACCGAGACGGCGGCGGGCGTGGGGGCATCGGGCACGGCCATGGCGAAGCAGCGCACCCCCAGCTCCTGTTCCTGCTCGTCCACCGAGTATCCGCGCGCCCGGATCCGGTCCAGGTCCGCCAGCAGCGACTCCGCATTGCCTATGCTGTTCCCGGTGGGGGTGGGCATCCCGGCCCGGGCCACCATACTGCGGACCTTCTCCTCGGGCAGCTGGGCCAGGATGGCCTTGCCAACGCCGGTGTCATGGGTGTGCACCCGGCGGCCCACTTCCGTGAACATCCGCATGGCGTGCGGGGAGGGGACCTGGGCCACGTAAACCACCATGTCGGCGTCGAGCACCGCCATATTGGCGGTCTCCCCCAGCGCGTCCACAAGCTGCTTCAGCTGCGGCATGGCCAGCGCGCCGAGCTGCTGGTTGGCGCCCTCCCCCAGCCGGATCAGCTTCGGGCCCAGCGCGTAGCGGCGGTTGGGCAGCTGCCGCGCGTAGCCCAGGCCCACCAGGGTGCGCAGCAGCCGGTGGATGGTGGGCAGGGGCAGCCCGGCGGACCCGGCGAGTTCACTCAGCGACACGGCCCCGCCCGCATCGGCAATCAGTTCCAACAGTTCGAAAACGCGCTCCACCGACTGCACGCCGGCCCCGGCGGCACGTTCAGCCATTGTTGACCCTTCCGACGATCTGCGGGGAGTTTATCGCATGGTGGAAAAGGGTTCTCGTCAGGAGGAGTCCGCTGCCCGGTGGACCAGGGTCACCGCCAGCGCACCCGAGTCCGTGGTTTCCTTGCGGGTCAGGGCGTAGTCACCCAGATCGGCCGCGCTGTTGAACAGCCGCTTCCCCTCCCCCACCGTGACCGGCAGGATCAGCAGCCGGTAGCCGTCCACCAGCCCGGCGTCGTACAGGGACCGGGCCAGCTGGTAGCTGCCGTGCACCTGGACCTCGCCCGTGCCGTGGGCCTTGATCTCCTGCACGCCCGCCAGCACGTCGCCGCGGATGAGCCGGGTGTTGTTCCAGCCCGGGTCCGTGAGGGTTGCCGAAACCAAGTACTTGGGCATGCGGTTGATGTGGTCGGCCACCAGGTCCAGCGGGTCGAGGGCGTCCTGCCAATAGGGCCAGAGCAGCTCGTAGGTGGTCCGCCCCAGCAGCAGCGCGTCCCCGAAGTGGAACCACTCCGTGGCAATGCGGGCCACCGCGGGGTCCATATGGTTGATCATCCAGCCGCCGCCGGCAAACCCGCCCGATGTGTCCTCGTCGGCACTGCCCGGACCCTGCATCACGCCGTCGAGCGTCAGGAAGGCATTAACTGTCAGTTTCACCGGACACCCCTGTTCTCCCCTGCTGCTTCAAGGTTCTGCCCGGGGTGCGGGGCTGTCAACGGTTTTGCCGGCGGCTGGGCCGCGCCGGCGTTCTACCAGATGTGCGGGGCGGGACGGCGGGTGCTGGGCAGGGCCACGCTGGCCCGCCATTCGCTGATCCACTCGGGCAGGACCAGGTCCGACGGCGGGACGGCGCCCACCTTCTTGAAGATCTCCTCGTTGCTCAGCGGCCCCTTGGCGGAGAGGAAGCGGGCGCCAATCACCGCGCTGGCGTAAATCTCGCCGTCGGCCACCATCCGCTGCTCCAGGTAGATGGCCCGGTCATCAAAACCGATGATCTTGGTTTCAATGCTGTACTGCTGGTTCAGCTGCAGGGACTTGCGGAAGCTGATGGTCTCGTTGTTCACCACCGGGCTCCACTTGTTCTTCTTCATGATGTCCCACATGCCGCTGCGCACCAGCAGGTCAAACCGGCCCAGGTCCATCAGGGACAGGTACATGCCGTTGTTCAGGTGCATGGCAACGTCGATGTCCGTGGGCAGCACCCGCATGGGCACCGAAGAGTTGTCGAAGAAGCCGAGCTTGGAGCGGCGGCGGGCGCGGAAGAGGATCAGCAGTGTGCGCAGAATCAGGTGCATGGCCGCTATATTACCGCTCAGTAACTTGAGGCGGAAGGACTCGTGCGCGGTGCGGCGGGTTGGCCTGAAAAGCAGGTCCGTCGCGGCGTCAGCGCCACGGCTGGACCAGTGCCTTGAGCGTCTCGGGCCGGCGTCCGGCGTCGAGCGCCTCCGCCACCTGCCCAAGGCCGAACAGATCCGTCACCAGCGCATCCAGGTCCACCCTGCCTTCGGCGGCGAGGCTTATGGCCGTGGGCCAGGTGTTCGCGTAGCGGAAGACTCCGGTAACCCAGAGCTCGCGGTTCTGGATCACGCTCACCGGCAGCTCGGCGTCGTCGGCGCCCATGCCCACCAGCACCGCCCGGCCGCCCGGCGCTACCGCCCGGATGCCGGCGCGCACAGCGGAGGGAGCACCGGACGCGTCGATAAACGCGTCCGCCCCCAGCCGGTCCACCGGCTGGGAAGCGTGCAGGGTGTGTGTGGCACCGTGCCCGGCGGCGAAGTCCAGCCGTTCCCGGGAAATGTCACTGACGTAGACGGCGCTGGCCCCGAAGGCCCGCGCCACCTGCGCAATGATGACGCCCACCGGACCGGCCCCGGCCACCAGCAGGCGCTGGCCCGGGCCGATGCCCGCCTTTTGGCAGGCCCAGATTCCCACGGACAGCGGTTCCAGCAGGGCGGCGGCCTCGTCCGAGACGGAGTCCGGGACGGGATGGGCGAAGTCGGCCTCGATCACCACGTATTCGGCGAAGGCGCCGTCCACCGGCGGAGTGGCATAGAACGCCATGTCCGGGCAGAGGTTGTAGCGGCCCTGCTTGCACTGCCCGCATTTACGGCAGGGTTTCTGCGGCTCAATGGAGACCCGCTGCCCAATCCGTTCCGGGTCCACCCCGGGCCCGACGGCGGCGACGGTACCGGACGCCTCGTGCCCGAGCACCAGCGAATCCTCCACCACAAAGGGCCCGATCCGCCCGTGCCGGTAATAGTGCACGTCACTGCCGCAGACGCCGACGGCGGCCACCCGGACCAGCACCTCGCCCGCGCCCGGCTGCGGGACAGGACGTTCCTCGACGGTGAGCGTGTTGGGGTGCTCGGTGCCGGCGGCTGCGGCCGGGTCGTCGGCACCGGGGTCATCGGCACCGGGGTGGGCGGCGGGGACGCGCAGGACCGAGACGCGCATGGTGGCCGGAAGGTCCGGCGTCGGGACGGCGGAAGCGGGGCTGGTGGTAAGCGACATAGACAGGACCCTAGCCCCTGCGGCCGCGGGCCGGAACCACTCGTGCCCGCCGCCGTCGTTCGCGCTACCCTGCCCGGCATGCACACCCTTGTTGTCCTCTACGGCCATCCCCTGGACCATGACGCGTTCCGCCGGCACTACCGGGACGTGCATCTGCCGCTGGTGCGGAACATTCCGGGTATCCGTGCTTTCCGGCAGTCCCAGCGGCTCAGCTCCCCGGAGGGACAGGCTCCGTTCTTCGCGCTGTTCGAGGCGGATTTCGACGACGAGCCGGCCATGCAGGAGGCCATGACCACCGCCGAGGGCCAGCTGGCCAACGCCGACATCCCCAACTTCGCCTCCGGCGGGGTGACGGTGTTTACCTACGCGAGCTAGCTGCCCGCAGCTCCCGATCCGGCGCCCTCGTCAGCAGGTTTCGCCTTTTTCTTCAGGCCCTTGACCAGCGGCACCAGGAAAAGGCAGCTCAAGAGGCCAAAGAACGCAATGATGAAGTAGCCCACGCCAGTAGAAGCCTCCTGGCCCTGCACTACGGCTTCCCCGGGGTTGGACCGCTCATAAAAGACAGTAACGCCGGCACCGCGCAGCTTCTTGGACACCTCGGCTTTGGAACCTTCTTCCTTGCTCCGGTACGGATCCCTGTAGGTCACCGAATGCGTGTGTCCCTTGGTGTCCTGATAGGAAGCGGTGACAACCTTCTTGTCGCCCTTCTTGCGTCGGTGCTCGAAGACCACTTCGGTGACGGTGCCCTGCGTCTGGACACCCGTTGATATCAGCTGATGATCCCGATGGCTGTCGGAGATATCGTCAATGCCGAGAAAGAGGCCCGCAAGCAGCAGCACCAGCCCCACGGCCAGGTCGGTCAGCGGATGGTGCTTGCCCTTGGCGGTCTTGGCGGTCTTGGCACCCTTGGCGGAGGCGCTGCTGCCGTCCTCCCTGGGCAAACCCGGATCGGTGTTAACCGTCATACTAAATCCCCCCGAAATCAGTATTTTTGTCAAAAGTGCGGCAGTTTCTGCCACGTGGGATCCTACCGCCAACCACCGCCGCCCCGGTGCCCTCCGGCTCCCGCGCGTCAGTAGCTGCGCTGCTTGGCGTCCATCCAGAGGATGACGTCCATGGCCCGCAGCGCGGAGATCCGCACCGGCAGGTCCGCCGCGTCCTGGACGGAACCAAGCCGCCGGGCCAGGGCGCCGTCGTCGGCTGTGAGGAGCCGGTGCCACTCTTCCCAGTAGGTCAGCGAAGTATCCAGGTCCGCGGCCCGGGCCAGTACCGGATCCCAGATGGGAATCAGCCGCGGCCGCTTCCGGGCCAGGAGCTTGCTGGTTTTCGCCGCCCCCATCCGCCACTGTCCGCCCGCATAGCCGCGGACCACGTCCCACAGCTGCCAGGCGGCGCTGTCCCGGCCGTACACCCGGATGTAGTCCTGCGGCGGAACATCCGCCATGTCCAGATCCGCCGGGATCTGTTCCAGCAGCTCCGCAACCGGAGCGGCGTAGGTGCCCAGCAAACCCAGGGCGGCCGGGCCCTTGATGTCCTCGCCCAGCAGGGTGACCGCCACCAGGTCATCGGCCGTCAGCCGATTCACGGCGTCGGGCGCGTCTCCCCCGCCGGCCCACGTGTCGAAGAACGCGCCCGTGCGGACGTGCCCGGAGGTCAGTTTCCGCGTGTAATAGCTGCGCAGCAGCCCGGCCGCCTGCTGCACGTTCCTTTGCCCAAGGATTGCCGGTAGATCCACGGAGCCACCTCATTCCGGAGCGGTAATCAGCCCCTTGGATATCATCCAGTCGTACGCCACCTCGGCCGGTTCCTGGCCGTTGACGTCCACCTCCAGGTTCATTTTCCGCAGCTCCTCATCGGTCAGCAGCGGGGTGATCAGCGCAAACACGTCCACCAGCTCCGGATATTCCTCCAGCGCCTTGGTGTTGAAGACCGGAGCACCGTTGTAGGCCGGGAAATAAGCGAGGTCATCCTCGAGCACCGTCAGCCCCAGCGAATCGATGCGCCCGTCCGTGGCGAACACCTCGCCGAAGTTGCATTCCCCGGCGTCGGTGGCCGAATACACGGCACCGGTGTCATAGATGCCGATGTTCCCGTCCGGCACCCCGTCCGGGGAGCCGCGCGGAATGCCGTATTTCTCCAGCATCGGGTTCATGCCGTCCGGGCGGGAGTTGAATTCGGATTCCAGGCAGAAGGTTCGCTCCTGGACAGGCAGGGAGGCAATGTCGGAGATGCTGTCCACCCCCAGCTCCTCGGCGGCTTCGCTGCGGATGGCGAAGGCATACGTGTTGTTCATTGGCGCCGGGTCGCCCCAGGTCAGCCCGTTGGCCAGGTCCGCGTCATGCACCGCCTGCCACATCTCCTGCTTATCCGCTATGCCTTCCGTCTGCCCCAGGTAGGCAATCCAGCCGGTGCCGGTGTACTCCCAGGTCATGTCCGCCTGGCCGGAAACCATCAGTTCGCGGGCCGGCTGGCTGCCGGGAATGTTGGTCAGGTCGGTGACGTCGAACCCGGCAACCTTGGTGGCCAGCACCGAGATCTTGCCCAGGATCAGCTGTTCGGTGAAGTTCTTGCCGGTGACCGTGAGCGGGGCAGGATCCGGCAGGCCCTCGATTGGCTGGATCAGGCCGGGATCGGCCTCGGGCACGTAGGAATCAGCCGGTTGCAGGCCGCAGCCGGAAAGCAGGAGCCCGACGGCGGCGGTACCGGCTGCGGCGGCGCCGGCAGCCCGGCGCAGGTTCGGGCGGCGGCGGGCCGGTTTTGGGCGGGCAGGGTTGTTTGGGCGAACCATCACAGTCCTTTCGGCCGGGCGACGTGTTCCACCAGCCGCCCGATCCAGTCGACCACCAGTGCCAGCAGCGCCACGAGCAGCGCCCCCGCCACCAGCACCTTGTCCAGGTTCAGGTTCACCCCGGTGGTAATGAGGATGCCCAGCCCCCCGCCGTTGACGAACGTGGCCAGGGTGGCGGTACCCACCAGCAGCACCAGGGCGGTGCGCACGCCGGAGAGCATCACCGGCACGGCGAGCGGCAGTTCCAGGCGGAACAGCACCCCGGCGGAACTCATGCCCACCCCGCGGCCGGCCTCCACTATGCGCGGATCCACCTGCTGCAGCCCCACCATGGTGTTGCGCATGACCGGCAGCAGGGCATACACCACCAGCGCGGTAATGGCCGCCCAGAACCCGAAACCGAGCCAGAAGGCCAGCAGCACCAGCAGCCCGATGGCCGGGGCGGCCTGACCGATGTTGGCCACCGCTATCACCGGCCCGGTCAGGCGGCGCAGCGGACCGCGCGTGAGCAGGATGCCCAGCGGAATGGCTACCACCAGCACAATCACGGCGGCGACTCCCGTGAGCAGCAGGTGCTGCACGGTGTACGCCCAGAGGGCTTCCGGTGCCAGGGTGGCCCGCTCGGTGGCGCTCAGCTCCACGGTGGTCAGCCAGAGCATCAGAAGCCCGAAGGCCACCGCAATGCCTGCCAGCTGCAGCAGCAGCGGCCGCCAGGACTGTGGATCCATGCCGGTCTGAGCCTCAACCTGGGTCCGGGCCGTCAGCGGGACCGCCGGCTGGGCCGCGCTCACCGGGACCCCCGCCCGGCGGCGGCACCGGCGTCGTCGACCGTACTGCCGGAACCGTCGGCGCCGTTCCGTGCAATGAGGCCGCTGTTGATCCCCACCGGCGCCCCGGAGGAGCCCAGCTGCGCGGCTTCGTTCGCAGCGGTGATGGCTTCCATGACCGTCTGCACGGTGACCAGGCCCAGGAAACGGTCCCTCGGCCCGGTCACCAGCGCCGCGCCGGTGCTGGAAACCAGCATGGTGTCCAGGGCGTCGTTGAGGGTGGCCTGGTCGCCGATCACCGGAAGCTTCAGGTCCGGAGTGTCCGTGTGCCGGTCCAGCCGGCTGAGCTGGCGGCGGGACAGCCACTGCACCGGCCGGCCGCGCCCGTCCAGGACCACGGCGTTCTGCTGGCCCTCGCCCTGCAGCCGGGAAAGGGTGTCGCTGGCCAGGTCCCCGGCGTTCGCGGTGACCGGCATGGCCAGGTCCACTTCGTTGACGCGGGTCAGGGTGAGCTGCTTCAGGCCCGCGCCGGAGCCGATGAAATTTTCCACGAACTCGTTGGCCGGGTTGGCCAGGATCCGTTCCGGCGAGTCGTACTGCACCAGGTGAGCGCCCTCCTCGAAGATCGCGATCCAGTCCCCCAGCTTCACAGCTTCATCGAAGTCGTGGGTGACGCACACAATGGTTTTGTGCAGCGCCGACTGAATGTGCAGCAGTTCGTCCTGCAGCCGCTGGCGGGTGATCGGGTCCACTGCGCCAAACGGTTCATCCATCAGCAGCACCGGCGGGTCCGCGGCCAGCGCCCGGGCCACGCCCACGCGCTGCTGCTGCCCGCCGGAGAGTTCCTTCGGATACCGGTCCCGGTACGCGGCCGGATCCAGGGAGACCAGTTCCAGCAGCTCGTCCACCCGGGCGCTGATCCGGTCCTTGTCCCAGTTCAGCATTTTGGGTACCACCGCAATGTTCGCGGCCACGGTCATGTGCGGGAACAGTCCACCGGCCTGGATCACGTAGCCGATGCCGCGGCGCAGCTGGTCGCCGTCCATCCCGGTGACGTCCTCGCCGCCCAGGATGATCTGTCCGCTGGTGGGCTCAATCAGCCGGTTGATCATTTTCAGCGTGGTGGTTTTGCCGCAGCCGGAGGGGCCCACCAACATCACGATGCTGCCTTTCGGGATTTCCAGGGTGAGCCCGTCCACGGCCGCTTTCTCCTGGCCCGGGTAACGCTTGGTGACGTCCTCCAAGAGGATGCTGGCTCCGGTGACGGAACCGCCGTCGTTAGCTTGGGGGGATTCTGTCTCAGACACGGATACCTCGCGGGGTTGTGAGCCGGCCCAGGCCGACCAGGAGCAGGTCAAGGATCATGGCCAGCAAAATGACGCCAACCACGCCGACCACCACGGATTCCAGGGAATTGGCACCGCCGAGCCGGGACAGGCCGGAGAAAATGAAGCCGCCCAGGCCCGGACCCAGGGCGTATGCGGCAATGGCGGCAATGCCCATCACCATCTGCGCCGACACACGTACGCCGGCCAGGATGACCGGCCAGGCGAGCGGCAGTTCGATCCGCAGCAGCGTACGCAGCCGGCCCATGCCGATGCCGCGGGCGGATTCGACGACGGCGGGCGACACACCGGCCAGCCCCACCACGGCGTTGCGCAGGACGGGCAGGGTGGCATAGAACGCCACCACGATCACGGCCGGGGTGGCACCGAAACCCACGGGGCCAATCAGCAGGCCGATCAGGGCAAAGGAGGGCAGCGTCAGGCCGACGGCGGAAACGCCGTTGGCCAGCCCGGTCAGGGTCTTGTTCCGGTAAACCAGTGCAGCGATGACCACCGCCAACACAGTGGCCAGGACCAGGCATTGAATAACTAGGCTGAAGTGCTGCCATCCGGCGAACAGGATCTGCGGATACCTGTCCGCCACGAATTCCCACACATCAAGACCTCTTCACTTTGGTACGTATGTTTCTTGTCCAAGCCGCCGCCGGCCCGAAGGCGGCGGGGCGAAAACGAGCAAGCAAACTTACCGTTACCACCCTCACATTAAGCGCCTAAAGGCCCCATAGCGGAACAACGCGGGGCTTTGGCGCCGGTTTCGGGGCCGGGGTTGACGCCGGATGCGGGAGGTGGGTGGAGGGGCGGTGCTGGGAATGAGCGCTGGCGGGCGGTCGGCGGCGGGCTGGCGGGCTCGGCTGGCGCTCCGGTGTGCGGGCACGCGGGCCTGCCGCGACGCTCCGGTTTGGGAAAAATCGACCGGTTTGGGAAATCCCTGCCACTGCATAGCGGCAGGGATTTCCCAAACCGGCAGGAGAATCCCGGAATGGCAGCGGAAACGCCATCCGGTCAGGAACCAGCGGTCCGGAAGCTAGGCGGCGTCACTATCATCGGCTTCGTCGGCTGCCGGCTCCAGAAGCCCTCCGTCAGTTCCGTGCATCCACAGGACAACGTCCATGGCGCGGAGCCGGGAGACGGGGTGCGGGAGGTTGGCCTGCTGCTGGATTGCATCCAACCGGTCCGCCACCAAGCCACCGTCCCGGGTGAGCAGGTCATGCCAATCAGACCACTGGGTGAGCGAGCCTTTCAGCTGGGTCTCTTTCTTAACCACGGAATCCCAGACCGGTATCAGCAGGGGCCGCTTTCGGGCCAGCAGCTTGCTGGTTTTCGTGGACCCCATTTTCCACCGTGCACCCTTGGAACCGCGGATCACCTTCCACAGTTCCCAGGCGGCACTGCCCTCACCGTAAAACCGCTCGTAGTCCTGCGGTTTCACATCGGCCATATCTACATCCGTGGGAATCTGCTCCAGCAGCCGGGTGATCTCCGCAGCATGGGTGTCCAACAACCCCACTACAGCTGGGCCCTTAACCTCCACGCCCAGGAAGGCCAGTGCCAGCAGGTCGTCGGAGGTGACGGCGTTGGCTACTGCCGGCGCGTCGCCGCCGCCTGCCCACGAATCAAAGCGTGCGCCGGTGCGGATTGAACCGGTGATCACCTTCTCCGTGTAGTACCGGCTCAGAAGCTTGGCAGCTTCGCCGGTGCGGTCTTCAGAAAGGATTCCAGGCAATTCCACGACGTTCCCCATTCGGTGGTTTGTTTGTCTAATGACTGGCCCGATAGTACCGACAATGGTGTCCGGCACCCGGCAGGCTGCAGCTAGTCTTCGCTGGGTTCCAGAATCTCGATGACCACGTTCATCCCGCTGTCCGGGTGGTAGCTCCAAGACGCGGCGAACTCATCCCACTCGGCGGTCAGCCGGCCGTCCAGGGACCGGGTGGCATTCATGCGGTTACTGACGCTGTCCGGAATGTCGATGGCATCCAGCACGCAGGTGATGTCGGCGAAATCGGCCCCGTAGGATTCCTTGCCCTCGCTGTCCATCGTCAGGCTTTGCCCCTCGTCTCCGAGTTCGATGCCGGTCGTGTCCTCAACCCCGCAGCTGCTCACCGCGTTGGTCAGTGCCACTGAGGGCTCGGGCTCGGACGAAAAATCGATCTGCGCGAGCAGGAATCCTGCACCCAGGCCCAGCACCAGTCCGGCGCCTGCGAACAACGCGTAGTTGCGCCGCGGAGATACGGGATCGGGCGCTGTCCGGTATGGCTCCATGACGTACGGTGCGGCCGGTGCCGTGTTCACCGGCGCCGCGGGCGGAGGAGGCGGCACCGGCATGCCGCCGTCGGCGACGGGCGGTGTCAGGTTTTCCGGCCCGGGTGTCATAGCGTCTTCCTTCATTACTGCTTCTCCCACTTTCCGCAGCGGCTGGACTTGAAGTCCTGGCCCTCCGAGATGGTCACCGACGGGCGTCCGCCGCCGGGAATGTCGTTTTCGATGATGTCGTCGCCGTTGGAGCCGCTGCGGTAGATGCCCCAGTAACAGCTCGAGCCGACGTCCGTCGTCGTGGTGTAAGTGCCCGCCGCGACGGTCTTTCCCACCGTCCAGGTGCCGTCGGTAATGGTGTTGGCTGCCTTGGTGGCTTCGGCGGAGGTCACCGCGGTTTCGCGCGCCTTCACGGCAGCTTCGGCCGCGGTAACCGCTTCTTCCCGCTCCCCCACCTTCTTCTCCCGGTCATAGACGCCCGCGGAGAGCTTGTTGTAGTCAGCCTTCATGGCGTTGTAGTCGCTCTGGGACTTCTCCAGCCGCGCCTGCCGCTGTTCGGACTCGCCTGCCTTTGCCGCGTATTCGTCGCTGCGCGTCGGATCGGTCAGGAAGTGCCCGCCCACAGCGCCACCGGCCAGCAGTACGACGCCGGCCGCGGCCAGCCAGATCCGCTTGCCTTTCCGCCCGCCCGGGACGCCGGCCGGAGACTGCTTCGCCGCGTTGGCACCCTTCAGGGTCTTGCGCGTCCCGCTGGTCTCCGCCGGTTCGTCCGGCACAGGAGGTGCGGGCGGTGGTGGCGGCATAGTCAGGTCGAAGGCGGGAGCCGCAGGCGCTGCAGGTGCTGCAGGCGCTGCAGGCGCCTCCGGTAGAGGTGCATCGCCCACCGGATCCTCGCCGAGCGTGGTGGAAGGGGCATGGTCCGGTTGGTGCTGCGCCATTGCTGATGTTCTTTTCTACGGAGGGGCCAAAACGGGGCTGCTAATAAGCGCCGTCGGCACCATCCCCTACCTACCATCGGCGCGGCAGGGCGGGTGGTGCACCCCGAGGGGCGTGATGGTGGTCACTCGGTAGGAGGATGCATAAACGCACCGCACAAATCCCTGCTGCCGTGCGCGTCGTCCCCTAGAGTGTCGGTCCATGGACTCACCCCTGTATGCGTACATCCTGATCGGCGCCTCGGCCCTGGGCCTCGGTCCGGTGATGATTGTGATGGGGCTGCGGGCATACACCGGCCGGTGGACGTCGTGGCTGGCTTTGACAGCGCAGTCAACGGCAAAGCATTCCCGCCTGGGGTTCGTGCTGTTCTGGGGCGGGCTAGGGGTCACCGGATGCTTTCTGCTTATCGGATTGCAGGAGATGGGCGTCAGAATTCCCGGTTCGGAGGCCGTCTTCACCACCTTCTGGTGTGTTTGCATCGCCATTGCGGTGATGCACCAGTTCTTCCTCCCGAAATTCCTCCGCCCCGTGCTGCTCCCGCAGTGGTACCGGGACTGGGAAGCGGAACAATTCGAACGGGAGGCGCGCCAGGATAAGCAGCGCCGTGCCCAGCGCCGGCTCCGCCGGGAAAAACGCCGCCTGGCCAAGGAGCAGGGCGCACGCCCGCCCCTAAACGAAACCGATCCCGTGGGAACGCCCTCAATCACCATCGAGGTTGAGGAGAAGGTCATCTGGTCAAAAACCTGGCGTTCCTAGGCCACCCTTGCGTCAGGAGTGCCGAGCGCCGGTTCCCGCCCGCAGGGCCTTCCACGCCCCGGTGGACCACAGTGCCCAGAGCACCAGCGGCGGCTGGAAGAACAGCCGCACCAGCCGGGCCCGGTCCGAGTCCAGCCCGAACGCGTCCGTGTGGGTGACGTACTGGGAAATGTTGCCCGGGAAAATCGCCACAAAGAACAGCGCAGCAGCCAGACCCACGGGCACCCGGCGTTTGCGCAGCAGGATCAGTGCGGCGCCCAGGCTGAGCTCGGCCGCGCCGGAGAGCAGCACCACCGCGTCCTCGTCCAGCGGCACCCAGTCCGGGACCTGGGCCCGGAATTCCTGCCGGGCGACGGTCAGGTGCGAGGTTCCGGCGAACAGCAGGAACGCACCCAGCGCGACGGCGCCGGCGCGCCGGGGTTTCGAGGTAGGCGGGGCGGGGCTGACGACGGCGGCCCGGAGTTTTTCCATCATCCCGCCGAGGCTAGCACCACCGCTGCTGCTCACGGCCGGTCCTAGGTGAGCTGGTTGTAAGCGAGCTGGGCCAGGGCAGCGGCCTGGTCTCCCAGCACCGAGTCATCAAAAACCACCCGCGGGGAATGGTTCCAGGCGGCGGTCACCGGATTGAGCGACGGCGGGGTGGCGCCCAGGAAGATGAAGGTGCCGGGCACTTCGTTCAGGATCAGGGAGAAATCCTCCGAGCCCATGAGCGGGTCCCGGGATTCCTGCACCCGCTCCTCTCCGAAGATTTCCCGCAGCCCGGTGACCGCCTCACGGGTGCGGCCGGCGTCGTTGGTGGTGACGGGATAGCGGATGGTGAAGTCCACCTCGGCAGTGCAGCCGTGCGCGGAGGCGATGCCCTCGGCGAGCGCCTTGGATTCGATGATCACCCGGTCCAGGGATTCCTCGGACAGGGTCCGCACCGAGGCGCCCAGGCTGGCGGTATCGGGGATGACGTTGATGGCCTCGCCGGCGGATAGCTGGGTGACGGTGAGCACCACCGGGTCGAAGGCGGAGAACCGGCGGGTGGTCATGGTCTGCAGCGCAGTGGCGATCTCGGTCAGCGCCGGCACCGGGTCAATGGCGGTTTGCGGCTGGGAGCTGTGCCCGCCGGAGCCCTTGACGGTAATCCGCAGTTCGTTGGCGCCGGCCATCAGCGTGCCCGGCTTGGTCCGGAAAACCCCCAGCGGACCCGGCCGCACATGGATGCCGTACGCCGCCACGGGACGCTGCCCGGCGGCGTCGAGCACGCCTTCCGCGATCATGGCGCTGGCGCCGTCGTGGCCCTCCTCCCCCGGCTGGAACATAAAGACCACGCTGCCGGAGAGGTCTTCCTGCTGGGCGCTGAGCAGCCGGGCCGCGCCGACCAGCCCGGCCACATGCAGATCATGCCCGCAGGCGTGCATGTTGCCGTTGGTGGAGGCATAGTCCAGGTCGGTCAGCTCGGCCACCGGAAGGGCATCCATGTCCCCGCGCAGCAGCACCACCGGTCCGGGTTCGGCGCCGCGCAGCACCGCCACCACGGAGGTGGACTTCATCCCCAGGGTGATTTCCAGATCCAGGCCCTCCAGGGCGGCGAGGATTTTCTCCTGGGTGAGCGGCAGGTCCAGGCCGGTCTCCGGTTCGCGGTGCAGGCTGCGGCGCAGCGCCACCAGCTCCGGAAGAATGGCCTGTGCTTCTTCAACAAACATGCTTTGAGTCCTGTCATCCACGCTGATGCCCGGCCGTCCGTACCCGGTTGCCGCTACCTACGCAGTAAATCACTCCTTGCACTCCAGCACAGCCTTGGGCGGGCAAACCGGGTTCGGTTCCGGTCCGACGACGGCGCCTCCGCAGGCGTTCCGCTCCCGCTCCCCGCACCTTGTGGCAATTCCCGCACTGCGCGGCGCGGGGAATGACGCAAAACGCGGCGAACCGGACAAAGCGCGGGGAATGGCTGCGCCAGCGAGGCCGCATCCGTGCCCGGGTTCCGGTCCGACGACGGCGCCTTCCCTCCCACGTCCCTCATCCCCGCGGCGGAGCCCCGCACCCTTTCCGGCTCCTAGACTGGGCAGCATGATTGACACCCTGGCCTTCGACAGCCCCGGCCGGCGTGCGGAAACCCCGCCCGCGCCGCACTGGCGCGCCCGCCTCCCCTGGCGTACCGGCGAAGACTGGGAACGTCCCGGGCCCACGCCCAATCAGCAGCGCAACGACGTAGTCAGCGCCGTGGTCCTGCTGCTGGTTTCGGCACTGGTTCTGGAGGTTAGCCGCGGCATCGGCGCGGCAGCGGGTGAAACCCGGCCCATCTGGTTCCAGCACCTGGCCTTGGCCCTGATCATCCTGCCGCTGATGGTTCGGCGCCGCTTCCCCGTGACGGTCATGCTGCTGTGCAGCACCGGCTTCCTGTGCCTGTCCCTGCTGGTCCCGTCGGTGAGCACGCAGTTGACGTTCGCGGGCGCTTACTTCGCCGCCCTCTATACGGCCGTGGCGTGGTCCCGGGACCGCCGGATCCTGTGGATGGGATCTGCGGTGGTCATTGCCGTGATGGCTTTGTGGGTGTTGCTCTCCTTCACCGTGTCCTCCGCCTATGACGGCATGCTGGAACGCCTGATGGAGGGCGATGAGACCTACCGCGGTGTCCTCCCGCCCCTGGCATCCCTGGCCATCTACAACTCGCTGATCAACGCGGCATACTTCGGCGGGGCCATTATTTTCGGGATGGGTGCCTGGCGTGCTGCCCACCGGCGGGAGCTGCTGGTGAAGCAGTCCGCCCAGCTCGAGGCGCAGTCCGCGGAGCTGGCACGGCAGGCGGTGCTGGACGAACGCCTGCGCATTGCCCGGGAACTGCACGACGTCGTCGCCCACCACATTGCGGTGATCGGCGTCCAGGCCGGTGCCGCGCGGCGGGTCCTGGAGAAAAAGCCCGAGGCCACCGCCGGTGCCCTGCAGACCATCGAGGCCTCGTCCCGGGAAGCGGTCGCGGAAATGCGTTCGCTGCTCGGTGTGCTCCGTGCTGGCGAGGAACCACCCGCAGCGTCCGACGGCGGGGCGAGGCGCACGCCCGAGCCGGGGCTGGCGGAGCTGCCGGCGCTGGTGGCCGAGCACCAAAAGCTGGGCTTGTCGGTCACCTACCACCGCTCCGAAGAGACTCCCGGGGACTTGGACGCAGTCCCCGCGCCCATGGCCCTGTCCATTTACCGAACCATCCAGGAATCGCTGGCCAACGTGCGCCGGCACTCCACGGCCGGGTCCGCCGTCGTCGCCCTGCGCACCGGTACGGCGGAAACCGGCAGCTGGGTGGAGGTGGAGACCGTCGACGACGGCCGGCCCCGCTCGAGCAGTACCGCCGGCTCCGGTTTCGGCATCCGCGGCATCCGGGAACGGGCCGCACTGCACGGCGGCGAGACGGAAATCGGTCCCCGATCCGGCGGGGGCTGGCGGGTCCGGGTCCGTTTCCCGGTGCGCTGAGGCCCGAGCCGCGAACCGCCGCCAACGGTCACAGTCCGTCAACAGTCACAGTCCCGTCACATCCCGGGCCGCGCCGGGGATTCCCTCCCGCTCCGCGCCGCTGCCCGCTACCGTGGCTGCCGGGGGCGGCAGCGTGCTGCCATTTGCCCGGGCCGTGCCCGGGCAGAAAGGAAGAAACACAGAGATGGAACCGATCCGGGTGCTGCTGGCCGATGATCAGGCGCTGGTGCGGGCGGGCTTCGCCATGATGCTCTCCGTGGAAGAGGAAATCGAGGTGGTGGGGCAGGTAGCCAACGGCCGCGATGCGGTGGACTTCGCCGCTGCGCATCCGGTGGACGTCATCCTGATGGATGTGCAGATGCCCCAGCTGGACGGGATCCGTGCCACGGAAGAAGTCGTCCGGGCCGGCACGGCCAAGGTCATCATCCTGACCACCTTTGAACGCGATGACTATCTCTTCGACGCCCTGCGGGCCGGAGCCAGCGGTTTCCTGCTCAAGAACGCCGATCCGGATGACCTGGTGGCAGCTGTGCACGCAGTGGCCGGCGGCCACGCCCTGCTGGCACCGGAAATGACGGTGCGCGTCATTGAACGCTTTGCCCGGCAGGCCCAGGAACAGTTTGTTCCCGGCAGCGGCCCCGCAACCGCACCGGAAGGAACCGCATCCCCGGGAACGCAGCCTTCGCCGTCGGCCGCCACCGCCGCCCAGCGGAAGCTGCTCGCCACCCTGACCGCCCGCGAACGTGAAGTTTTGATGAATGTGGCGGCCGGGCAGTCCAACGCGGAAATAGCCGCCGGCATGTTCGTGGCCGAGGCGACGGTCAAAACCCATGTCTCCAACCTGCTGGCCAAGATCCAGGTCCGCGACCGGGTGCAGGCCGTGGTGTTCGCCTACGAATCCGGGCTCATCCTTGCGGGGGACAAACCCGCCGCCGGGTAGGCGCCGCGGATTCCCCCTGGCGGGCGATCCGCCCCGCTCGGCGGATGCCTAAACTCGGAAGCAGCAGAACACCACCGAGCCCGGCACACCGGGAAAAGGAGCAGCCGCCATGCTGCAGGTCCGCAACCTCACCCGGCGTTTCGGGGAGAAAACGGCTGTCGACGACGTGACGTTCGACATTCCGTCCGGCCAGATGACCGGCTTTGTCGGCGCCAACGGTGCCGGGAAAACCACCACCATGCGCATGATCATGGGCGTACTAACCGCCACCTCCGGCGAAGTGCTGCTGGACGGCGCCCCCTTGACCGCCCAGCGGCGGGCAACCTTCGGGTACATGCCCGAAGAACGCGGCCTGTACCCCAAGCAGCCCATCATCGACCAGCTGGTCTACCTGGGCCAGCTGCACCGGATGAGCCAGTCCGCGGCCCGCCGTGAAGCCCTGGACCTGCTGGAACGCTTCAATCTGGCGGACCGCAGCAAGGACAAACTGGAATCGCTGTCCCTGGGCAACCAGCAGCGCGTGCAGATTGCCGCATCCCTGCTGCACCGGCCAACCGCGCTGATCCTGGACGAACCCTTCTCCGGGCTGGACCCGGTGGCCGTGGATTCCATGGTGGAACTGCTGCGCGAACGTACCGCCGCCGGTGTGCCAGTGCTGTTCTCCAGCCACCAGCTGGACCTGGTGGACCGGCTCTGCGACAACCTGGTGGTGCTGCAGCAGGGACGCCTGATGGCCGCGGGCTCCGGCGACGAGCTACGCGCCGCGGTCCCCCGCCGGCACCGCATCACGGTTTCCCCCGACGCCGGCTGGCTGCGGGAAGAGGCCGGGCTGAGGGTCATTGACGTCGCCGGTCCCACGGCCCTGGTGGAGTTCGACGACGACTCCGGCGCCCAGCGCACCCTCGCCTCCGCCGTCGCGCGGGGTACGGTGCACGAATTCACCCCCATCCGCCCCTCCCTGAGCGACATTTACCGTGAGGTGACCGCATGAGCACTGCAACCCGTACCCCGGAGAAACCAGAGAACCCGGAGAAAACCGCCGAACAAGGCAGCACCACCCCTGCCTGGGCCGTGGTGACGCTGCGCGAGGTCATGGTCAAGATGCGGGACCGCACCTACATGATTTCCACCCTGGTCACCATGGTGCTGATTGTCGGCAGCGTCCTGTTCAGCGGCTACATGTCCTCCCGCGCTTCCGATTTCACCGTGGCGGTCACTGATTCCGCCGGTTCGGAGATCATCACCGGCGCGGACGCCGTCGGACAGGAAAATGACGGGAACACCTCCTTCGAGGTCCGGACCGCGGACTCCGAGGACGCCGCCCTGCAACTGGTCCGCGACGAAGAGGCCGACGCCGCACTGCTGCGCGGGGAGGAGGGCACCTGGACGCTCACCGGCCGGGAAGACATCGATGCGGAACTGCGCGGACCGGTGGCGGATGCCCTGACCAGCTACGTCATCAGCACCAACGCCGCCGCAGCCGGAACCACGGCTGAGGAACTGACCGCCGGCAGCAAGCTGGACGAAGCCCTGCTCGAAGGCGACGCCGAGAACTCCTCGGTGGCTTCCGCCGTCGGTTTCGTGTTCAGTTTCCTCTTCTACATGGCCACCATCATCTTCGGGATGGCGATTGCCACCTCGGTGCTGGAGGAGAAGCAGAACCGGGTGGTGGAGATCCTGGCCACCGCCATCCCCATCCGCCAGCTGCTCTACGGCAAGGTGGCCGGCAACACCGTGCTGGCCATCATCCAGCTGGCCCTGTACGCCGGGGCGGCCCTGCTGGCGATGAACCTAACCGGAACCGCGGAGACGCTGGGCTTCATCATCCCGGTCTCGGGCTGGTTCCTGGTCTTCTTCCTGGTCGGGTTCCTGATCCTCGCTGCCGGCTGGGCCATGCTTGGTTCCATGGCCAGCCGCAACGAGGACCTGAACAGCAGCTCCACCCCCGTGATGGCGGTGATCATGGCTGCCCTGTTCGCGGGGATATTCGCCAAGGGGCAGCTGCTGGTGCTCGCGTCCTTTGTCCCGGTGATCTCCTCGGTGGCCATGCCCATCCGGATGCTGAGCACCGAAGTGCCGCTGTGGCAGTCCCTTGCCTCACTGGTTCTGGCACTGGCGTCAGCTTACGGCCTGCTGTCCTTCTCGGCACGGATCTACCGCCGGGCCGTCATGCAGAGCGGCGGCTCGCTGACCCTGCGCAAGGCCATGAAGCTGGAGGAGTAGGCCTAGATCCCCTTCTGCATCAGCGCAGCCAGGGACCGGAACCGGGGGTTTGCCTCCAGGTCGTCCAGCAGAACCGCCTCTCCGTCGGGACCGCAGAGGGGTATCCGCCAGTTCGGGTATTCATCGGCGGTCCCGGGCTGGTTCTGGGTCTTCTTCTCCCCCACCAGATCCGCCAGGGCAACCCCGAGCAGCACCGAGGGCGTCTGCAGGATGAACTCGTGCAGTGCCTCCACCGTCTGCTGGATCTGCTCGCCGCGCAGCTGCCCAGCGACCTCCCCCTCGGCTGCGGCAGGCAGCAGGCCGCGCTGCCGCAGCGCCTCCAGTACGGCTTCCTGCGCCTCGCTGTCCGCCTTGCGTTCTTCTTCCACGGGCCGGTTCAGCAGGCCCAGTTCCTCGCGCAGGTTCACGTGCTCTCCGGCCAGATATCCCGCGGTAGGCGGCAGGTCATGGGTGTTCACGCTGGTCAGCGCGCCCGCCCGGTACTCCTCGGGAGCAAGCGGGCCGTCCTCGGTCTGCTCGAACCAGAGGATGGACGTGCCCAGCACCCCGCGTTCAGCCAGGTAGTCCTGCACCCACGGCTCGAAGACGCCCAGGTCCTCGCCGATGACGACGGCGCCGGCACGCTGCGCTTCCAGGGCCAGAATGCCGATCAGCGCCTCATGGTCGTAGTAGACGTAGGCGCCCTCACCGGGAGACTCGGCGTCCTGCGGGATCCACCAGAGCCGGAACAGGCCCAGGATGTGGTCCACGCGGATCCCGCCGGCGTGCCGGAGGATGGTGCGGATCATGTCCCGGTATGCGGCGTAGCCGGACTCGGCCAGGCGGCCCGGGTGCCACGGCGGCTGGCTCCAGTCCTGTCCGCGCTGGTTGAACATGTCCGGCGGGGCTCCCACGGAAATGCCGGAGGTCAGCACGTCACGCAGCATCCAGGCATCCGCACCGGCGGGGTGTACCCCCACCGCAAGGTCGTGGATGACGCCGATTCCCATGCCGGCCTTCCGGGCCGCCTGCTGCACGGCTTCGAGCTGTTCGTCGAGGATCCACTGCAGCCACTTGAAGAAGCCGATCCGTTCCTGGAGCCTGGGCAACTGCGCCAGCACGTACTCGCTGTCCGGACCGGAGGCGTCGTCCCATTCCGGGGCGCCCGGCTCCAGTTCCTCGGCCAGCGCACACCAGCGGGCGAAGTTCTCCAGGCCCTGGCCGGCGTCGGCCGTGAATTCCTCGAACTGCCGCTGCCGGGCCGGGCTGCGCGGGACGCCGTAGACGTCTTCGAGGACCTTCAGCTTCCCGGCGAAGCTGGCGTCCCGGTCCAGTTCGGCAGCCGAGGTGTTGGCCTCATACAAGCTGCGGGCGGTGTCCTCGGCCGCCCGGTGCTGCGCATCGTCCAGGTAGGCGTACTCCGGCACGGCTTCCACCCGGATATACAGCGGGTTGAAGAACCGCCGGGTGGTGGGCAGGTAAGGGGACGGTTCAATGGGCGGTGCGGGCTCGGCGGCGTGCAGCGGGTTGATCAGGACGAATCCGGCGTCATAGTCAGAGCCGGCGACGGCGGCCAGGTCCGCCAGATCGGTTAGGTCACCGATGCCCCAGGACCTGGAGGAGCGCACCGAATACAGCTGTGCCTGCACTCCCCAGGCCCGCTTGGCCAGCAGTGCGTCGGCGGTGCCCAGCCGGTCCGGCGTCACCACCAGCACCGCCTCCGCGCGGGTATCTCCGCTCGTCAGCTTCAGTCGGTGCCAGCCCAGTTCCAGCCCCTCGGGCAGCGGCACCGCGGTGCGGGCCACCAAAGTGCCGTCCACCTCCAGTTCCGCTTCGGGGGTGGCCGGCCAGTCCAATTCCTGTTCACCGCCGTCTTCCAGCCGAAGAGTCAGTTGTGCGGAAGTCCCGGCGGGCAGGTGCACCGCGACAGTACCCGGGGAGCCCTGCCGGACGACGGCGGTGGGCGGCAGCGGCCGCTTCCAGACGGCGGCCCGGGACTGTGCCAGTGACCGTTCCAGATCCTTATCCGTAGCCGTGTCCAGCCCCATGGCGGACAGCACCCGGCGCAGGGTGGCGTCCGTGACCTGTTGTTCGGACCCGTCCCAGCCCTTGAACGTGGTGGCGACGTGGTGGAAGTCAGCGAGCTGGTGGAGCAGATCGGTGTCCGGCACAGATTGATCAGTAGGCTTTGCACTCATGGAACCAATCTATTGCCCAAAGCGCTCCGACGCATACGCGGGCCCCACGGCCCGCCTGGTGGCCGGTTAGGGGCGTTCCTGCGTGAGCCGCCACGCGTCCTGGAAATCCGGGTGGTCCTCGTGCACGGCGGCGAGGGCGGACAGGGCCAGCCGCGTCCATTCCAGTTCTTCCCGGAACCGGGGATCATCCTCGTCCTCTTCGTCCAGGATCATGCGGGAGAGGGCATGCCGGCGTGCTCCGCCGATGATCTCAATGAGCATGAGCTTGGTTTCGCATTCCTTCAGCAGGCGGTCTTCATACCAGCGGTCGGAGAGGGAAACGTTCGGGGAGGCGAGGAGTTTGCGGGCTTCGGAGATGTCTTCCTGGAAGCGTGTGACCAGGAAATCCACGATATCCATGGCCGAATCCTACCCGCGGCTGCCGTCCGGGGGTGAGGGTTGCATGCGTGATCGGGAATATTTGATGCATATGCGTTTGTTGGCATAAATATCAGCCCGCTAGGAATCAACCCACTAGGAGACGCCCTTTGCCGGTAGCAAGCGCCCAACCTTCAGCCCCCTCGGCCCGAACCGTGCGTGCCAAGCGCGTACGCAGCATCCGTTCCCTTCACCGCGGTGACACCGTGGAAGCCCGCAGCGGCGGGGAAACCTATTTCCGCGGCTCCGTACAAGAGACTGCCCCGGGACTGGCCACTGTCTGGATCCGCGACGAATCCACCGACGTGCGGACCGCCGTCAGCATGGATGACTTCTCGCTCTGGAAGGTCTAGTGCCGCTTCGAGGATCAGAGCGGCAACGCCTCAGCGGTCAATCAGCGCACCGGCGCTGATGTTCAGTGTGGCGGCAGTCATGCTGGCAGCGCGGTCCGAGGCCGCAAACGCCGCCGCATAGCCGACGTCGTCCAGCGTGGCGGCACGGCCCAGCATGGTGGCGTTGGTGATGGTGTCGGCAATCTCGCCGGCACCTTCCATATTTTCCGGCAGGGTTTCCGGAATGCCCCCGGTGCGCAGGGTCAGGACCCGGATGCCGTAGCGCCCCAGCTCACTGGAGAGCTGCCGGCGCATCGCTTCCATGGCTTCGAACGCGGTCTGCAATCCGCCTAGGTACAGACCCGGCACGGGGTCCCCGGACCCGCCGAAGGCCAGGATCACCCCCGAACGCTGCCTCATCATGTGCCGGGCTGCGGCCTGCGAGGTGAGGAAAAAGGTCTGCACCGCGGTGTCCACCGGGCGCAGGTACTCCGCCACGGGCATTTCCACCATGGGGGTGCCCTGCACGTCTCCGTGCTGAATCACGTTCAGGGAGATGTCCAGGCTTCCCGCCGCGGCCGCTACGTCGTCGGCATGCTGGTTCACGGCCCGCTCATTGGTGGCATCCAGCAGTGCCGTGTCCGCCACTCCCCCGGCCGCCCTAATCGCCGCAGCCACCGCCTGCAGCGGCTCCGGGGTGCGCCCGGCAAGGAACACGCGGGCCCCTTCACGGGCGAAGGCCTGCGCCACCGCGCCGCCGATAGCCCCGCCGCCACCGTAGATGACGGCGTTCTTGCCCATAAGCAGCGGCTGCATGTTTGCCTCCCGGACGGCGTGCCGAAGCCCGATACACCCCGGCCACCCCATCATCAGCCGCCATTGCAGCGGAGACAAGGGCGGGCCCGGGCGAATGTACAGAAGGGCGGGAAGCTTACGGCTTCCCGCCCTTCTGTACTTTTCTGCGGTGCTTTTCCCGGCAGGCGGCTGCGGAGTTAGATCAGCGCATCCGAAAGGTGGTTCGGCGTGCCGAAGCGGTGCGCCGTGATGCTGACGGCCTGCTCATGCAGGAACGGCAGCAGCTCCAAGCGGCCGGATTCGGTGACCGGCTGGGCGTACACGGCAATATCCGGGGTGCCGCCGGTCGCCTCGGCCAAGGCCCGGGCGGAACCGCCGATCAGCCGGACCCGGCCGTTCTTCAGCGAGGCAGCGGCGGAAGCCAGCCAGGCGGCGTCGTCCTCCACCCGGAACTGGAGCCCGAGTTCGGTCAGGACCGCCCGCACGCCGGCGGGGAGGTCGACGGCGGTGGATACGGCCACCGTTGACCCTGCCGTCAGCGCTGCGGTCAGCACCCGGACGAGCCGGGCCGCCGGCTGGCCCTCGGACAGGCGGACAGTCACCGGCACGGGAACGTACCGGAACACGTTGCGCTCTGCGGAGAGTGCGGAGACGTCCTTGGCGGTGCCGAATTCGCTGTTCCAGGCCTGCGCGTCACGGTTCGCCGCGCGGCGGAGGAAGGCGGCGTCGTCGGCGCTGAAGGCCGACGCGGCCGATTCCGCCGCAGCTACCAGGCGTGCCGCCGGCGCTGCTGCGGGGAGCTCAAGGGCTGCCTCGGAGGTGCCGTCTACCGCTTCCCAGTTGCCCAGCCCGATGAGGTAGTTGGGGCCACCCGCCTTGGTGCCGGCGCCCACGGCCGATTTCTTCCAGCCGCCGAAGGGCTGGCGGCGCACAATGGCGCCGGTGATGCCGCGGTTCACGTAGAGGTTGCCGGCAGAGATGCGGTTCAGCCAGACATCCATTTCCGCCGGGTCCAGCGAGTGCAGGCCGGCGGTGAGGCCGTAGTCGATGTCGTTGGCCATCTCGATGGCCTCTTCCAGCGTGTCCGCCGTCATCACGCCCAGGATCGGGCCGAAGTACTCGGTGAGGTGGTACTCGGAGCCGCGGCGGACGCCGGTGCGGATGCCCGGGCTCCACAGCCGGCCGCTCTCGTCGAGCTGTTCGGGCTGCAGCAGCCAGGTTTCCCCCACGCCCAGCTCGGTGAGGCCGCGCAGCAGCTTGCCGGCGGCCGGTTCGATGATCGGGCCCATCTGAGTGGTGGGATCCTCCGGGTAGCCGACCTTCAGGGACTGCACGGCGTCCACCAGCTGGTTGCGGAAGCGCGGGGACTTAGCCACGGAGCCGACCAGGATTACCAGCGAGGCGGCCGAGCACTTCTGCCCGGCGTGCCCGAAGGCGGAGGCGGCGACGTCGCGCGCGGCCAGGTCGAAGTCAGCGCTCGGGGTGACAATCACAGTGTTCTTGCCGGAGGTCTCGGCCAGCAGCGGCAGGTCCGGGCGGAAGGAGCGGAACAGTTCGGCCGTCTCGTAGCCGCCGGTGAGGATCACGCGGTCCACGGCCGGGTTGGAAATCAGCTGGCGGCCCAGTTCCTTTTCGCCCAGCTGGACCATCTGCAGCACGTCGCGCGGGACGCCGGCTTCCCAGAGGGCTTCCACCATCACTGCGCCGGAGCGTGCGGACTGGCGGGCGGGCTTGATGACGACGGCGGACCCGGCGGCGAGCGCTGCCAGGGTGGAGCCGGCGGGAATGGCCACCGGGAAGTTCCACGGCGGGGTGACCACGGTCAGGCGGGAGGGCACAAACCGGGCGCCTTCCACGGTGTCCAGTTCACGGGCCAGCTCGGCGTAGTAGTGCGCGAAGTCGATGGCCTCGGAAACCTCGGGGTCCGACTGGTCCAGGGTCTTGCCGGTCTCGGCGGCCATGACCTCCATCAAGTCGGCGCGGCGGGCCTCAAGGACTTCACCGGCGCGGTGCAGCACTTCGGCCCGCTCCGCACCGCTGAGCGCACCCCAGGCCTTGCCCTGGGTGACGGCAGTGTTGATGACGGCTTCCAGCTCGGCTTCGGTGCTGACTGCGGCGGCGGCCACAGCGGCCTCGCCCAGGTCCGAGCCGGGCACACGCGCCAGGATGCCGCGGCCCCAGGCCTGGTTGGCGGGCAGCGACGGATCGCTGTCCGGAGTGTTGTCGAAGCTGTCCGCGGCGGCAGCGGCGGCCGGCATGTTGCGGTCCTGCACGCGGTGCGGTGCGGGAACGGCGGTGTCCAGGTTCTCCAGCGAGGCCAGGAAACGCAGCTTTTCCCGCTCGAACAGGGCCTCGTTCTCGGCCAGCTCGAAGACGGCTGACATGAAGTTCTCGGAGCTGGCGCCCTCTTCAAGGCGGCGGATCAGGTAGGCGATGGCGACGTCGAACTCCGCCGGGTGCACCACCGGGGTGTAGAGCAGCAGGCTGCCGACGTCGCGGCGCACCACCTCGGCCTGGCCGGCGGCCATGCCCAGCAGCATTTCGAATTCGATGCCGTCCCGCACGCCGCGTTCCCCGGCCAGCAGCCAGGCGAAGGCGACGTCGAACAGGTTGTGCCCGGCCACGCCGATCCGCACGTTGGAGATCCGGTCCGGGTGCAGTGCGTAGTTGATGACGCGCTTGTAGTTGGTGTCGCTGTCCGCCTTGGAGTGCCAGGTGGCCAGCGGCCAGCCGTGCAGGGAGGCTTCCACCTGCTCCATGGGCAGGTTCGCGCCCTTGACCACGCGCACCTTGATGGCGGCTCCGCCCTCGGCACGGCGGGCGGCAGCGAATTCCTGCAGCCGCATCATGGCCGAGAGGGCGTCCGGCAGGTAGGCCTGGAGCACGATGCCGGCTTCCAGTTCTTTGAACTCAGGCTTGGAAAGGAGCCCGGTGAAGACCGCCATGGTCATCTCCAGGTCCTTGTATTCCTCCATGTCCAGGTTGATGAACTTCTTCACGGGGGACTGCGCGGCACGGCGGAAGAGTGGGGTCAGCGACTCGATCACATGCTGCACGGCCTCGTTGAAGGCCCACGGCGAGTGCGGGGCCACGGTGGCGGAGACCTTGATGGAGACGTAGTCGACGTCGTCGCGGGCCAGCAGTGCGTGTGTGCCCTCGAGCCGGCGGGCGGCTTCATGCTGGCCCAGGACGGCTTCGCCCAGCAGGTTCATGTTCAGCCGGATGTTCTCCTTGCGGATGCCGGCGATGGCCTTGCCCAGCTTGGCGTCGGTGGCGTCCACAATCAGGTGGCCGACCATTTCGCGCAGCACCCTGCGGGCGGCCGGAATGACGATCTGCGGCACCACCGGGCCCAGGATGCCGCCCGCGCGGACGGCCGCGCGCATGTACCAGGGCAGGAAGCCGGGCACGCGCGGGGCCAGGGCGGCCAGGTTGCGGGCGGCGACGCGGATGTCTTCGGGGCGGACGACGCCGTCCACGAAGCCCACGGTGAAACCGAGGCCGTCGGGGTCCTTGAGGACGCCGGCCAGCTGCGCTGCGGAGGCGTCCACGGGGACGGCTGCGGCCTCGGTGAGCCAGCGGCGGACGAGGGCTACGGACTGCTCTGCCAGCGCGGCGTTGGGGACGGCATCGGCGGTGGCGCGGTCCTCAAAGGTGTCGGTCATTTTCCTGGTGCTCTTTTCGTCTAACAAGTGGGGTTCCCCCGAGGTACTGACTCAGTATCCGCTTGTAGTTCAATTAGATAAAGCGATCTTTTCCGACCAATACTGGTCAGCTTTCCTGAACGTTCTACGAGGGGTTCCCGTGCTCGATATCCGCCGGCTGCGGCTTCTGCGTGAATTGAAGGTCCGGGGTACCTTGGCGTCTGTGGCCACCGCGCTGAACTTCAGTCCGTCCTCCGTATCCCAGCAGCTGGCCCTGCTGGAAAAGGAGGTGGGAGTGGAGCTGCTCCGCAAGACCGGCCGCCGGGTGACACTGACGCCGCAGGCGGAAATCCTGGTGGACCACGCCGCCCGCATCCTGGACTCCATGGAATCCGCCGAGGCGGATCTGGCCGAGTCGCTGACCACGGTTGCCGGCACGGTCCGGGTGGCCGTATTCCAGTCCGCCGCGCTGGCGCTGATGCCGGACGCGCTGACCATCCTGGGCCGGGACTACCCCGAGGTGCGTATTGAAATGACCCAGCGCGAACCGGAAACGGCACTGTATGAAACCTGGGCCCGGGACTTCGACCTGGTTATTGCCGAGCAGTACCCCGGGCACGCCGCTCCGAGGCATCCCGGGCTGGACCGGGAACAGCTGACCACTGACGCCATCCATCTGGCCGTGCCTGCGGAGAACCTGGGCGGGCCGGATATCCGCTCCATTGCCGACACTGCCCCCCTGGCCTGGGTCATGGAGCCCCGCGGTGCAGCTTCGAGGCACTGGGCGGAGCAGGCCTGCCGGCAGGCCGGGTTTGAACCGGATGTGCGGTATGAAACGGCGGACCTGCAGGCGCAGATTCGGCTGATCGAGTCCGGCAACGCCGTCGGGCTGATGCCGGAGCTGGTCTGGACGGGCCGGCCCCCGACCGTGCGGCTGCTGGATTTGCCGGGCAAACCGCGGCGGACCATCTTCACTTCGGTGCGTGAGGCCGGCAGCCAGCGTCCGGCCATCCGTGCCTGCCGGGAAGTGCTGGAACGGACGGCCCGGCTGGTGGCGTAGGGGCTTGGGGTGTACTCCTGCCGGTTTGGGATTCTCCTGCCGGTTTGGGATTCTCCTGCCGGTTTGGGATTCTCCTGCCGGTTTGGGAAATCCCTCAGCTGCGCACTGGCAGGAATTTCCCAAACTGGCAGGGATTTCCCAAAGTGTCAGGGTTTCCGAAGTGCGGAACTCCGGAATCGCCGTTCGCCGTTCGCCGTTCGCCGTGCAAGGATTCGGTCCATGGACGCAGCATTTGTGAGGTACCAGGCGACAGAACTCAGCCGCCGCGGAAACAGGGTGGGGATCTTTGGCTTAGCCAACAGCCTGGCCGCAGAGGAAAAGCTGTCCCGGGACGACAGTGAGTGGCTGGCCAGTGCCAACGCCTGGTACAACGCCGCCTACCCGGATCCGTGCGTGTCAGACCCCTCGGTGTATGACCGGGATCTCCACCCGCACGCGCAGGCCTGGTTCAAGAGCACGGCCGTTCATCTGCTGGCCAGGGTTCCGGGGTACCTCGCCCTCTTGACCCGCTACGGAGTTCAATGGGAGGAAGTCCGGTCGGCACATCCCGGAACCGTTATCTATGAGGATGCCCTCCAGGTAGTGGTGGATCCGTAACCGGGAACGCCGTCAAGACCTGGCATTTAGCCGGACTCAGCCCACTTCGTAGGGCGCGCACGTTGCTTGGAGGTCCGCAATGGTGCTTTGCCAGGCGAACATGTCGAAGCTCGATCCGGCAGCCTGGCTTTCGGCCGCAATGATGGCCTTACCCAAGGACGAGACCAGCTCATCCAACTGCACGTCCAGGCCCTCCGGCGCGGTGAGGGCGATGCTGCGGATCTGCTTCTCCACTGTGCGGGCGCTTTCTGCCGGCCCGTTGAATCCGTAGGTACCCTCATTGATTCGCACGAAATAGCTGGCCTGGGAAAGCACCCCTTTGCCCTCCGGCCCGAGGAGTTTGCGGCAGGACTGCTCCAGTGAATCCTTTGCCGACGCCGTCGGAGTGGCGGAAGGCGCGGGGGTAGCGGAAGGCGCTGCCGGTGCCGCGGCGGGTTCCGTCCCTGCCGCACTGCAACCGGTGGTGAGCATCAGGGCAAGGGCCGCAATGGCGGCGGTTTTTCGCATGGTTCCCCCGGGAATCGAAGACAGTTGCCCCACCTTAGCGGGTAACAACGGGGACGGGAAACCTTCCGGCGTGCCGCCTGCAACCCAGCAAAACGGCGGGCCCCGGAAAACCCGGGACCCGCCGTCGTCGTGCGTACTAAATTGCTGTGCCGGACGCTAGCGGCCGCGGCCGGACCCGGAACCCGAGCCCGAGCTGCCGCCCGACCCGGAGCCGCCGGACCCGGACCCGCCGGACCCTGACCCGCCCGACTTCCCGCGCCGGATGTCGCTGTCGTTGACGTCCGTGTCGATCTGCTCCTTGCGGACCTCCTCGGAAACGCTCTCGGTATCAGTGACGGTCTCGGTGTCCAGCCGTACCCGCTCCACCGGCTCGGTGTGCTTGGACACCACCGGCTCCTCGGCGTGCAGGGTCACCTCGTGCTCGTCCTCGGTGAGTTCGGCACCGGAGAGGGCATCGCCCGCGTTGGCGTCCGTGATGGGCTCGCGCTCAATCCGGACTTCCTCGTGGCTGACCGGCACCTGCTGGGTGACGGTCTCGGTGACGATGTACTTGCGCAGCCGGGCCTTGCCTACCGCACGGTTTTCGGTGCCGACGTTCAGCCGCTCCTCGGACCGGGTCATGGCATCATCGATGTTTGCACCCGACCGCGAGTGGTCCGACAGGTTGGACGTGCCCGACCCGGTGGATGTACCGGCGGTGCGCTCATCCGAAACCAGGCCGGCGTCGGCGTCCCTCATGTCGGCGTCCCTCATGCCGCTGGTTCCGCTGTCCGTGGTGATGGTGTCCGTCTCGCTGAAGGACTCGGTGGAACCGTCGTCGTAACTGAACCCGTAGTAGCGGTACAGCGTGACTTCTTCTTCGGGGCTGATCGAACCGTCGCTTTCGATCTGCGGCGCGTTCTTGACCTCTTCCTTGGAATAGGGCACCAGGACGTCAACGCCCTCAACGGTTGCCTCGCTCAGGGGAATGAACGTTTCAGACGTGCCGAAAAGGCCGGTGTTGACCGTGACCCATGCCGGTTCGTCGGTCTGGTCATCCAGGTAGAAGGTGCCGACGGAACCGATCCTGTCACCGTTCGGGCCCAGTACGTTGCCCGAACCGGTCATAAGTCCTTCGACCTGCTGATTCGTGATCATCTTGTTCTCCTCGCGACAGCGAATCCGCCGAGTCGGTTGACCGGCGGTAATTCACCCCCGGCCTGTGGAGGAAAACAGCGAAGCGGTCGGTTTCCGCCTGCAGCTCCGGGTGGCCGGTTGGTTGACTTGTGAGTGACCTGGCACACATACCAAGCCCACTTACAATTCCAGCCCCTCGGCCGGAGAACCGTCAATAGGTACCCGAAGCGCGAGGCGTAAACCTCATGCCCCCGCGAAAACGATGATGGAGCTAGGCGTCCTGCAGCAGGGAGTCCCGCACCTGGCGCCGGAGCACCTTGCCCAGCATGGACTTGGGCAGTTCGTCGATGGCGACAATCTTCCGCGGCACCTTGTAAGGGGTGAGCCGCTCCCGGCAGTAGGCGCGCAGCGCGGCCTCATCCAGCTCGGCACCTTCCTGCAGGACGACGGCGGCCACTACCTGCTCGCCGCCGTCTGCCCGGGGCAAGCCCACCACGGCGGCGTCGAGGATGTACTGCTGGGTGCGCAGCACGTCCTCCACCTCGGTGGGGGAAACGTTGAAGCCGCCGGTGATGATCAGTTCCTTGCGCCGATCCACCACCTTCACAAAGCCGTCTTCATCCACGGTGACAATGTCGCCGGTGCGCAGCCAGCCGCCGTCGAGCAGCACCTCCGCGGTGCCCTCCGGGTTGTTCCAGTAGCCGGCGAAGACCTGCGGACCGCGGACCAGCAGTTCGCCCGCAGCTCCGGGCTCGACGTCGTTTTCCGGCGCCTCGGGGTCCACTACCCGCATTTCGGTGCTCGGGAACGGCACACCGATGGTGCCGTTGCGCCGCGATTCGGCGAACGGATTGCCCAGTGCCACCGGTGAGGATTCGGTGAGGCCGTAGCCTTCCACCAGCAGTCCGCCGGAGACCTCTTCCCACAGCTTGACCGTGGCGGCCGGCAGGGTCATGGCGCCGGAGATCGCGTAGCGAATGGTCGACAGGTCCACGCCGCGCTTCTTCGATTCGGTGGCGGTTTTCTCGTAGATCGGCGGCACGGCACAGAAGACGGTGGGGCGGGACTTCTTCGCTGCCGTCAGCACCAGGTCCACGTCGAACTTGGGGAACAGCACCAGCCGGGAGCCGGTGAGCACCGAGAAGGTCAGGTACAGGGTCAGGCCGAAGGCATGGAACATCGGCAGCACGCCGTAAATAACTTCCTTGCCCTCCTGCGCGCCGTGCATCCAGGCCTTGCCCTGCAGGGCGTTGGAACGCAGGTTGTAGTGCGTGAGCATGACGCCCTTGGGAGCGCCGGTGGTGCCGGAGGTGTACTGCAGCGCGGCCAGGTCGGTGACCTGCGGGCGCGGGTGGTCCTGCGCCAGCGGGGCGTTGTCCAGCAGGTCTTCCCACGCCACGGTGCGTTCGGTCTTGGCGGTCAGCCCCTCGCGGGTGCGCCGGACGGAGGGCAGCGGCAGGGTCAGGGCGATACGCTTCAGGCGCGGCATGGCCTTGGTGATGTTCACGGCCACGATGGTTTCCACGGCAACGTCGCCGGGGAAGTCCTGGACCTTCTCCACTGCCTTGTCCCACACGATGGCAACCTTGGCACCGTGGTTCTCGAACTGGTGGCGGAGTTCGCGCTCCGTGTACAGCGGGTTGTGCCCGACGACGACGGCGCCCAGCCGCAGCACGGCGTAGAACGCGATGAGGTACTGCGGGCAGTTGGGCAGAATGATGGCCACCCGGTGGCCCTTGCGCACTCCCAGCCGGCGCAGGCCCTCGGCTGCACGGTTGATCCGGTCCCCCAGATCCTTATAGGTGGTCTCGGCACCGAAGAACTCCAATGCCACCTTGCTGCCGAAGCGTTCTACAGCTTCTTCCATCATGGCGGTGAGGGATTCCGTGGGCAGTTCAATCTGCGCCGGAACACCGCTCTGATAGTTCTTGACCCACAGGGGTTCAGAGGCACGCTCAGCGGCGACGGACATGGAGTTGCTCCTTAAGTTGGCTAAAACTGACTATAGCGAGGCCTCGCTTCCACCGATAAATAACGAGGCCCAAACCACGCCGGTTCCGTCCCGCCGCCGAGGTGTGGGGGAACAGTCAACGGGTCCAAGCGGACGCAGCTAGTCGGTCAGGGACGCCAGGTAGCGGGCCAGCGCGCGCGGTGCCGACCGCGGGGCAACGGCCTCCACTGCGGCGTTGTAGTTGGTGTTGGTATTCACGTCGTAGGTCAGCAGCCGGCCGTCGGCAGCTTCAATGAACTCGATCCCGCACACCTCCAGCCCGTTGCGGCGGGCAAACTCCAGGTACTTCCCGATCACTGGGGAGTCGAAGTCCTTCCGCAGGCTGAACAGCTGCGTGTCGGCGTCCGGGGCAATGGTGGCGCCCGGCGGCATGATGGGCCTCCCGGTGGCCGGGTCAATGGCGCAGGCGTCGGCCGGGCAGAGCTGGAAGCCGCCCCGGGCGGTATCCGCCTTGATCGCATAAATGAACTCCCCGCCCACAATTTCAACGCGGGTGATAAACGGTTCGGCAGCGGAAATGTACTCCTGCACCAGGGTGATTCCGTCCGCCGGTTCCTCGAACTCCGCTGACGCCACGTAGTCCGCCAGCTCACCGTGGGACTCGAACTTCCGCACGCCCAGGCCCTTGCCGCCCTGATTGTGCTTGACGATGAAAGGGGTCTCGAACTCCTTGGCCGCCGCCAGGATCTGGTGGCGTCCGACGGCGGCAACGGTGCGCGGGGTGTCGATGCCGGCAGCCCGCAGGGCAGTCAGCTGGTCCACCTTGCTCATCTCCAGTTCCAGGACCCGGCGGCCGTTTACGGTCCGCCGGCCGTGTGCCTGAAGCCAGGACAGCACGGCCCGGGCATAGTCCTTGGACAATCCGTGGTCCCGCGTATGGGACGACGCACTGATCCGCGACCAGAAAATTCCCTCCGGCGGGACCGCATCCAGGTCCAGCACACCGTCGGTCAGCAGCCATTCCTCCACATGGACGCCCTCGGCCTCGAAGGCCCGGGCGAAGGGCGGAAACCATTCAGGGTTCTCGTGCAGTGCGTAAACCGTGGGGGTGCTCATGGGACTCACTTTCGCCGTGGGGAACAGCCGTGGGGAACAGCATCCCGGGTCCGGATCACGCCTGGCCGGGGCGGCGCCGCCGGGAACTGCACAGTCACCCTAGGCCCGTGGCCGGGCAACGGCCAGCCCGCATGACGTCCCGAGTCACAGGCGTTGGCCGGTCTGGGTGGGTGTCCCGCCCCGCCTTTCCTGCCGCATCCAATTTCCCACGAAGTGTTACTGCTGCGCCGCGTGGGGAAACACCCGTCCCACCAGCACCAGAGCGTGGGAAAACCGCTTCCCCAACACCGGCCCACCCAACGAAAAGGCAAAAATTACCGATTTCCGGCCGAAAACCGGTAATTTTTGCCTTTTCGAGCTGCCAGACCAACCGACCCCAAGGCCCAGCCGACCCCCAGCCCCCAGCCGTCGCGCCGCCCCGCTCCGCGCGTCGTC
Organism: Arthrobacter sp. zg-Y750; assembly: GCF_020907365.1. Lineage (NCBI taxonomy): Bacteria > Bacillati > Actinomycetota > Actinomycetes > Micrococcales > Micrococcaceae > Arthrobacter > Arthrobacter sp. zg-Y750. Next base: position 76,978 of record NZ_JAJJOC010000006.1, read on the forward strand.
GTCCGCCTCCGGTTACCGACCCCGGCCTGCGATCCGGGCCACCATCCCCTGCGGGGCGAGACCACTGACCGCGGCGAGCGCCCGGTACCGCTTGGACGGAATCGACACTCCCTTGCCGGCAAAGGCCGCGGCCAGCCCCTCCCGCACCACGCGTTCGGGCTGCAGCCACATCCAGCCCGGGTAGACCGTCTTGTCCATCTGCATGCGCTGGTGGAATTCGGTGTGCACAAACCCCGGGCATACCGCCGTCACAGTGATTCCGCGGTCCTTGTAGTAAATGTTGGCCCAGCGGCTGAAGTTGATGACCCAGGCCTTCGCGGCGCTGTACGTTCCCCGCGGCAGGAAGCCGGCCAGCGAGGCCACGTTGATGATCCGTCCGCCCCCGCCGGCCTGCATGCTGTTCAGCGCGGTGTGGCTCAGCTTCAGCGGTGCGGTGACCAGCACATTGAGGTGGTCCACTTCGGCGTCCAGGCTGTTGTGCGCGAAATCGTTCTTCAGTCCGTAGCCGGCGTTGTTCACCAGCACGCGCACGTCCGGTTCCCGCACACGCGCGGCGACGGCGGCCACGCCGTCGTCGGTGGACAAGTCGGCGCCGAGGTACTCGGTTTTGACGGAGTACCGCCGGGCCAGTTCAGCGGCGGAGGCCTCCAGCCGTTCGGTGTTCCGTCCGGTCAGCACGAGGTTGTAGCCCCGCTCGGCCAGCTGGCGGGCGAACTCGGCCCCGATACCCGATGTTGCTCCTGTAATTACTGCGGTCTGCGTCATACCGGCCACTTTGCTATGCCCGGCGCGGCTTTGGCAACGAGGGCCCCTACCGGCCGGCTGCGTCCGCGCCTAGCGTGAAAGGACCATCCCCTTTTCCGGAAAATGGCTGGTTATGCCGGATCCCCCTCAGCAGCACAATCCCCGCCCGGGCTGGCAGGACCGGGCCGACGCCGGACGCCAGCTCGCCGCGGCGCTGGCCGGGTATGCGGGCAGCACGGATCTGCTGGTGCTGGGACTGCCGCGCGGCGGGGTCCCGGTGGCAGCCGAAGTGGCCCGCAGCCTGGGAGCCGCCCTGGACGTGGTGGTGGTGCGCAAGGTCGGATATCCGCCGCAGCCGGAGCTGGCGGCCGGAGCGGTGGCGGGAATTGCGGGGGTGACCAGCATGGTGCGCAACGAGGATGTCCTGGCGTACTGGCGGACCCGCGATCCGGCGGCCGAGGCGCTGTTCGACGCAGCTTCGGGCGAGCAGCTGGCCGAGGTGAGGCGGCGGGAGGAGCTGTTCCGGCAGGCTGCCCCGTCCCGCCGGCTGCGGGGCAGCACGGTCATTGTGGTGGATGACGGCATCGCCACCGGGGCCACCATGCGCGCCGCGCTGGGCGCCGTGCGGCAGCTGGACCCTGCCCGGCTGGTGGCTGCGGCGCCGATGTCCTGCGGCGGTGCCGCAGAGCTGCCCGCATTCGGGGCCGACGACGTCGTGGTGCCGTGGGCGCCCAGCGGACTGCCTGCCGTCGGACTTGCCTACCGCTCCTTCCCGCAGACCACCGACGCGCAGGTGCGCGAACTGCTTGGCATGCCAGGGGCACCGGGCCTGTCCTGACTATCCCAATAAAGAGGGCATGGCCGCCGTCGCCGGCATGATCCGGGCCGTGCTGACCGGTTCCGACAGCCTTCCCTAGAGAAAGGCGCGGCCCGCGGCAGATACTGGACAGGCCGGTATTTGCCGGAGCCGCTTGGGGGAAACTCTCAGGAGGTCTTGATGTCCACATCAGGCAGCGCTTTCCATCAAGAGGGCGGGTTCGCGTTGGACGCCCTCACCCTGGCCAAATCCGCTATCCGCGGGATCCGCCTCGGACTGGCAACCATCGGGGTGGTATCGGTGGTCCTGGGCCTGCTGGTCCTGTTCTGGCCCGGGGCAACCCTTGAGGTCCTGGCCGTCCTCTTTGGCCTCTACTTTGTGGTGGCCGGCGCCATCCGCATCCTGCTGGGCGTCTTCACCGGACTGGGCCCGGGGCTGAAGATCCTGAACATCCTGGTGGGGCTGGCCCTGGTGGCCGTGGGTGTGATCGCCATCCGCAATCCCGCTGCATCCCTGACCGCGCTGGCCCTGGTCATAGGTATTGCCTGGATTGTGGAAGGCGTTATGAGCCTGGCCGAGTCCGACCGCGGGGGCTCCCGCTGGTTCGCCATTGTGCTCGGTGTCCTGAGCATCCTCGCCGGTATTGTGGTCCTCTTTATCCCGGTGGAATCCCTGGCTGTCCTGGTGATCTACGGAGGGATCTTCCTGGTGGTGCTGGGCATCATCCAGATTGTCCGGGCCTTCACCTTCGGCCGCGGCATGCCCCGCAACGCCTGACGTTCAGCAAGCTCCCAGCAGGTGCCCAGCCAGCGTTAACACAGCGCTAACCCGGCGGCGCTCCCGTTCGTAACATCCCGGCACCACCATGGAATCAGTGCCCCGCATCCACCGGGGGCGCCGGTCAGTACCGGGGGGCTGATCCGTCCATCATCCCCCGCCCGGCTGTTGCCCGGCCCTGTTGACGCAGCGCCCATGCAGACCCGGGCCCCCGACCCGAACGGGAGTACCTCCATGGACTCTGGAAACACGGCCTGGCTGCTGGCCAGTTCGGCACTGGTCTGCCTGATGATCCCCGGGATCGCCTTTTTCTACGGCGGCATGGTGGGTTCACGGCGGATCCTGAACATGATGATGATGTGCTTCGGCGGAGCCAGCCTGGTGGCCGTCCTATGGGTGCTGTACGGGTATTCCGCAGCGTTTGGCGATTCGCTCGGGGGCCTGGGCCTGCTGGGTAACCCGGCAGAGTTCTTCGGCCTTTCCTCGCTGCTCACCGAGGACCCGGCAGCGTCCATTCCCCTGGCGCTGTTTGCCGCCTTCCAGCTGATGTTCGCCTGCGTCACCACCGCCCTGGTGGCCGGTTCCGCCGCCGGCCGGATGAAGTTCGGTGCGTGGATGGTCTTTGCCGGACTATGGGCCACATTGGTTTACTTCCCCCTCGCGCACTGGGTCTTCGCCTTCGACAACGAGGACGGCACCGTGGTGGGCGGCTGGATCGCCAACCAGCTGGGCGCCATCGACTTTGCCGGCGGCACCGCCGTGCACCTGAACGCCGGGGTGGCCGCCCTGGCCCTGGCCCTGGTCCTGGGCCGCAGCAAGGGCTGGCCGCACAGCCACGGCCAGCCGCACAGCCGTCCGCTGATCCTGCTGGGGGCCAGCCTGCTGTGGATCGGCTGGTACGGCTTCAACGCCGGATCCGCCCTAAGCGCCGGACATTCCGCCGCGGTTGTATTCCTTAATACTGCCGTCGCGGCCGCCGCAGGACTGCTCGGCTGGGCCCTGATGGAACGCATGCGGTTGGGCCGGTCCTCCAGCCTAGGCGCGGCGTCGGGCCTGATCGCAGCACTGGTGGCCATCACCCCGGCCTGCGGCGCCGTCAGCCCGCTGGGCGCCGTGGCCATCGGTGCCATCGCGGGACTGGTCTGCTCGCTGGCCATCGAGCTGAAGTTCCGGCTCGGCTTTGACGACTCCCTGGACGTGGTGGGCGTCCACGCCGTCGGCGGCCTGCTCGGCACCCTGCTGATCGGCCTGTTCGCCACGGACGCCGCCCCCAACGGGGTCAGCGGCCTGTTCTACGGCGGCGGTTTCTCGCTCCTGGGCATCCAGGCGGTGGCCTGCCTCGCGGTGCTGGCCTATTCGTTCGCGGTCACGTGGCTTATTGCCAAGGTGCTGCAGCTGACCATTGGCCTGCGCATCCCGGAGGAGAGCGAGCTCAAGGGCATTGACCTGATTGCCCACTCCGAATCCGCCTACCTCAATGACGAAGAACCCGTGGAACTCGGCGCGCCGACCCGCTCCTAGCCCCCTCGAAGGCAGGTCCGGTCCGCCGAAAGGAGGAACGGGCGCACCCCGCCGGGGTGCGCCCGTTCCGTTATCGGGGCCTTCGCCGCAACGGGCTCAGCAACGGGCGGAGCGCCGGGCGGAGCGCCGGGCCTAGCGCCGGGCCTCAGAGGTCCCCGTACAGGCCCTCTTCCTGGGCCAGGTAGGTTTCCAGCATCCGGCGGGAGTGTTCACCGGCGGCGCCTTCCTGGTCCAGTCCGTCCTTCATAGTTTCCGCCTGCGCCGCACCGGCCGGGAAGGGCGGCAGCAGCGGCACGGCTGGATCGGTGACAACCTCGATCAGGAACGGCCGCTTGGCCGCGAGCGCCACGTCCCAGGCTTCTCCCAGCAGTTCCGGATCCTCCACCCGGATGCTTTCCAGGCCGAGCAGCTTCGCGTATTCGGCGTATTTGAAGTCCGGCAGCGACTGGCTGTCCTCAAACCGCGGGTCGCCCTCCATTTCACGCTGCTCCCAGGTCACCTCGGCCAGCTCCCGGTTGTTCAGCACGCAGATGACAAACCGCGGGTCCTCCCACTTCTGCCATAGCCTGCTCAGGGTGATCAGTTCGGCCACCCCGGCCATCTGCATGGCACCGTCACCGGAGAGCGCCACCACGGGACGGTCCGGGGCGGCGAGCTTGGCGGCCAGGCCGTACGGCACCGCACAGCCCATGCTTGCCAAGGTGCTGGAGAGGTGCGCCGGCACGCCTTCGGGAAGCTGCAGGTGCCGGGCGTACCAGTAGACCGAACTGCCGACGTCGACCGCCACCTGCGCGTTGGCCGGCAGCCGCCGGTTCAGCTCATAGACCACACGTTCGGGGTTCACTGGTTCCGCTTCGGTCATGGCGCGGACGCGGGCCAGTTCGTGCCAGCGGCGTACGCTTTCCTCCACCTTGCCGCGCCACGGTGCGTCGGGTTTGGCGTCCAGCAGCGGAAGCAGGGCATCCAGTGTCGGGCCGGCGTCTCCGGTGATGCCTACCTCCACCGGATAGCGGTTGCCGATGGCCGAGGCGTCCCGGTCAATCTGCACGGCGCGGGCGGATCCGGGCGTCGGATAGAACTCGGTCCACGGGTCATTGGAGCCGATGATCAGCAGCGTGTCGCAGTTGTTCAGCACGTACCCTGCGGAGGCGGTGCCCAGATGGCCCATGGTGCCGGCAGCCAGCGGCGCGGTTTCATCCACGTACGGCTTGCCCAGCAGGCTGGTGGTGATGCCGGCGCCTGTCTTTTCGGCCAGGGCAGCCACCTGGGCGCGGGCATGCCGGGCGCCCTGCCCCACCAGCAGCGCCACCTTTTCTCCAGCATTGATCAGGTCCGCGGCGGCGCGCACATCCGCTTCGAGCGGCTGGATGCGGGCCGGGCGGAACACCGGGACGGTGTCCAGGATGCCGTGCTCCTGCTCCAGTTCCGGCGCCGGCGCCTGCTGCACGTCATGCGGAATGATGACGACGGCGGGGGTGCCGGTGGCCAGGGCCTTCTTGAAGGCGCGGTCCAGCACCAGCGGAACCTGTTCGGGGGAATTGATCTGCTGCCGGAAGGCCGAGGCCACGTCCCGGGTCAGGTTCATCAGGTCCACCTCCTGCATGTAGGAGGATCCCAGGACGCTGCGGGACTGCTGGCCGACAATGGCCACCACGGGCACCCCGTCCAGCCGGGCGTCGTACAGTCCGTTGAGCAGATGGATGGCCCCCGGCCCCTGGGTGGACATCACCACGCCCACGCCGCCGGTGTACTTGGCGTGCCCCACGGCCATAAAGGCGGCGTTTTCCTCATGCCGGACCTGGATGAACTCGGGGTCCCCGCTGCGGCGCATGGCGCCGAGCACGGTGTTGATGCCGTCTCCGCTGTACCCGAACACCCGCTGGACGTCCCAGGCTTTCAGCCGGTCGACAATCAGGTCAGCTACGAGCCGCTCGCTCATATGTTCTTCCTTCCGCGTCCCGCCCGGTGCCGTCCGCCGGCCGGATCCAAAATAGTCAGGCTGCTTATGGTGCGTGCTTCCCAACCTATCCCAGAAGCTGGCGGAGCGCGCCGGAAGGCGGGCGCAATCCGGTGCCCGGGGCTACCGTTTGGGACCGTCCACTGCCCGGCACTGCGGGGGCGCCGGTAGTCTTTCGGCATGCCCAAGGTCATCTATTACGTCGCCTCGTCCCTGGATGGCTTCATCGCTACCGAGGACAACAGCCTGGACTGGCTGCTGCAGTTCGGTTTCGAAGCGTTCCAGGCGCACTATGACCGGTTCCTCGCCGGCGTGGGGGCGGTGGTGATGGGCGGGGAAACCTACCGCTGGCTGCGCACGGAGGAACCGGACACCTGGGCCTACCGGCAGCCGTGCTGGGTGCTCACCAGCCGGGAAGAGACCGCTCCCCCGCAGGCCGACGTGCGCTTCGCGTCCGGCGACGTGCGCGAGGTGCTTGCCGCAGCCCGGGATGCTGCCGGTGAACGCGACGTCTGGGTGGTGGGCGGCGGCAATGTGGCCGCCCAGTTTGCCGACGCCGGACTGCTGGACGAACTGTGGGTGACCTACATGCCCGTTGCCCTGGGCAACGGCCGGCGGCTGCTGCCGGTGGACGGACCCACCCCGCCCATGCACCTGGTGGCCACCACCCAGTTCAACGGCGGAGCGGCCGAACTCCGCTTTGCCGTGGGCTAAGGAGCAGGATCGCAGCAGCAATTGAGGCCGCCTGCCTCCAGTACCAAAAACAGGAATTCCCGTGTTTTGCGCAATTCGAATTACGCACCTCCGTGCCACCATGGCAGCATGCCGGCCCGGACCTTTCCCTTTTCCCCGCACACCGCCACCGCGCTCGAGGTGGGCGACATTGTTCCCGTACAGTCGCCGTCGGGCGCTTGGGCATGTTTGCAGGTGGTGGAAGCCTGCAGGTGACCGGGGATGCTCAGCCCAACGACGCCGGGCAGGAACGCTGGTACGGGCACGGCTACGTCGGAAAAACCACCAGCGTGTGGGGATGGATAGCCACCATCCGGGTTGCCCGGGAAGCCGCGGATAACCAGTGGCCTGAAGATCGGAAATCCCCGGTGGAGCTGCACGCTAAACGCATTTCCGAACGGAACCAATATGGCGTCTAGAGCTGCCGGGAACCTGTAAAGTGTGCAGTTGAATCCGCTGTGGGGCAGGGGCGGACATTGCATCAGAAGAAAAGCAGGCGCAAACGCACATGACAACTGATATCCGCACTCGGAACAATGTTCGAGTGCTGGGACGCGCCCACGGCCCGGTACTGCTTTTCGCCCACGGATTCGGCTGCGACCAGGGCATGTGGGAGGGCGTTCTTCCCCGCTTCACGGATGAGTACAAAGTGGTTGTCTTCGACCACGTGGGCGCCGGCAATTCCGATGCCGCTGCTTACTCTCCGGCCAAGTACTCCAGCCTGAACGGCTATGTGGATGACGTCCTGGAACTGTGCGAGGAACTGGACCTGCAGGACGTCACGTTTATCGGCCACAGCGTAAGCGCCATGATGGCTATTGCCGCCGCCGCCGCCGCACCCGCACGGCTGGGCCGGGTCGTTCTCGTGGCCCCGTCCCCCAGTTACATGGACCACCCGGAGGACGGCTATGAAGGCGGCTTCAGCCGGGCCGACCTCGATGATCTGCTGGAGTCCCTGGACACCAACTACCTGGTCTGGGCGGCAAACATGGCGCCGGTCATTATGGGCAACCCGGAAACTCCCGCCCTCGGCGCCAAGCTGGAGGGCAGCTTCTGCCGGGTGAACCCGACCATCGCCCGCCAGTTCGCCCGGGTGGCGTTCCTCTCCGACGTCCGCCACCTCCTGGCCCGGGTTGCCGTTCCGGCCCTGATCATGCAGGCCTCCTCGGACCTGCTCTGCCCCGAGCACGTAGGCCGGTACCTCCGTGACGGGATGCCGCAGAGCACCCTGGTGCAGATGAAGGCCACCGGGCACCTTCCCCACGTCAGCGCCCCCGACGAGACCGCAGACATCATCCTCGACTTCCTGCAGCAGCCAAAGTAGCCCGCGGTGGACCGGCTTTTCCCGCTCGACTACGAGGAACTGTTCAACAACGCACCCGCCGGGCACATCCTCACCCTGGAAGACGGCACCGTGGTGTCCGCCAACGCCATGGTGCTCAAATGGATCGGTAAATCCATTGAAGAGCTGCGCGGCACCAGCCTGCTGAAGCTGCTGCCGGTGGGTGACCGGATTGTCTACACCACGCACGCCATGCCCCAGCTGGGGATGAACAAGGCGTTCGCGGAACTCGCCGTCGACCTCATGGGACCCGGAGGCCAGCGCATTCCGGTACTTCTTTCCGCCACCCGCACGCCGGCAGCCGGCGACCGGCCCGCCCTTGACCAGATTGTCGCGTTTTACGCGCACGAGCGCCGGTTGTACGAACGGGACCTGATCTCGGCGCTGCGCACGGCTGAGGACGCCGAGTCTGCCCGTGCTGCGGCGGAAGCGAGCCTCACCGCCCAGGCCGTGGTGCTGCAGGAAAAGGACGTGGTGCTGCAGGCTTCGCTGCTGGAGAGCCTGCGCAAGGAATCCATGCTGGAGACCATCCTGGACACGGTCCGGGTGGGTGTGGTGGTTATTGACGAGGACGGACGACGGATCCTGACCAACTCGCGCCAGCGCCTGCATGAGCGTTTGGCCGCCCCCTACTTCACCAAGCGTCCCACCGAGGGCGAAATGCTGATTTTCGGCCCCGACCGCTCTACGCCGGTCCCGCTGGAGCAGCGTCCGGTGCAGCGCGCGGGCCGCGGACAGTCCTTCTCGGACCAGCTGGTCTGGTACGGCGAGGGCGAGGAACAGAAGGCCCTGAGCGTATCTGCCCGGTCCATGAAGGGCGACGACGACGCGTTCCGGGGCTCGGTGATCGCCTACAGCGATGTCACCGGCCTGGTCAACGCCGTGGCAGCCAAGGACGACTTCGTGGCCAACGTTTCACACGAGCTGCGTACCCCGCTGACTTCGATCATGGGTTACCTGGAGCTGGCGCTGGACGAAGAAGATTCCATTCCGTCCTATGTGGCGTCCTCCCTGAAGGTCGCCCAGCGGAACTCGGAGAAGCTCCTGCATCTGGTTTCCGACCTGCTTTCCGCCGCTGCGGGGTCCACCAGCGTGGAGCAGGAAGTCACCGACCTCAGCGAACTGATCCGCTCCTGCATCACTTCCGCCGAGCCGCGGGCTGAAATCAACGCCGTCGAGCTGATCGCCCAGGTCCCGGAGTCCCTGCCGGCCATGGTGGATCCCAAGCGCATCTCGCAGGTGCTGGACAACCTGCTCTCCAACGCGGTCAAGTACTCGCCCGACGGCGGCCAGGTGACGATCCGCGCCTGGCGCACTGACGCGGGCGCCACCATTTTGCAGGTGGCCGACTGCGGCATCGGCATGACCGAAGCCGAGCAGGCGGAGGTATTTACCAAATTCTTCCGCTCCGGCACCGCCCGCCGCGCGCAGATCCCCGGCGTGGGGCTGGGCCTGGTCATCACCAAGCGCATTGTGGAGGAGCACGGGGGCACCATCGCCATGGAGAGCGAAGCCGGCAAGGGAACTGTCTTTACGGTCACACTGCCCTGATTCCGCTTGCGTTTTACCCGATTTTGCGGCCAAATGCACGGTGTGCAATCATCCGAAGGTAAAAGTCCCACACCTGCGTGATTGCACGGCTTGGGCAGGAAGCTGCGTCCCGGTGCGAACGCGTTGAACGGATTCGGTAATGGCTAAAACCAACAAGGTGCGCGCGATCGCCCGCCGCCTCGGCTCCTTCTCGGCTGTGGGAGCCGTGGCCTTCGTGGTGGATGTGAGTTTGTTCAACATCCTCTCCTCCACCCTGATCCAGGACAGCCCCATCCTGGCCAAGACCATTTCCGTCCTGGCAGCGACCACCGTCTCCTGGCTGGGCAGCCGCTACATCACCTTCCGCAAGCTGCGCACCCGCAGCATCCGCACCGAATCCCTGCTTTTCGGCCTGACGAACCTGGTGGGCCTGTTCATCGCCACCGGCTGCCTGTACGTCTCCCACTACGTCCTGGGCTACCGCAGCCAGTTCGCGGACAACATCTCCGGCAACATCGTGGGCATTGCCCTGGGCAACATCTTCCGGTACTTCGCCTACCGCTACGTGGTGTTCAACGGACCCAGCGACCACGCGGATGCTTCCCGGCCGGAGCCCGAAAGCGCGGAACCGGAAAGCACCCGCGCGGCCTAGTCCGTCCTCAGCGCTTGGCCGGGGTGCGGACCAGCTTCTTGTTGACGAACTCGTCCATGCCGTAGCGGCCCAGCTCGCGGCCGACGCCGGACCGCTTGACGCCGCCGAAGGGCAGGTCAGGCTGGGTGCTGGCGGTGCCGTTGATCCAGACCATGCCGCTTTCCAGCTGGTCCGCCACCTCCAGTGCCTTGTCCTCATCGGCGCTGAAGACGGTGCCGCCCAGGCCGAACGGTGAGTTGTTGGCCAGCTCCACGGCCTCATCCGCGCTGGCCACCTTGTAGATGACGGCGGCCGGTCCGAACAGCTCCTCGGAGAAGGCCCGCATGTCCGGGGTGACGTCGGTGAGCACGGTGGGCTGCACGTAAGCGCCGGGGCCGTCGATGTGTCCACCGCCGGTGCGCAGCGTCGCCCCCTGCTCAACGGCGTTGCGGATCTGTTCCACCAGCCCGTCCGCTGCGGCCTGCGAGGAAAGCGGGCCGAACCGGGTTTCCGGATCCAGCGGGTCGCCGGGTTCCATGGCCGCCATCCGTGCGGTGAACTTCTCCACGAACTCCTCGTAGATGTCCTCCATCACAATGAACCGCTTGGCGGCGTTGCAGGCCTGCCCGGCGTTGTTCATGCGGCCGGCCACGGCCGCCTTGACGGTGGCATCCAGGTCCGGGCTGTCCAGGACAATGAACGGATCGCTGCCGCCCAGTTCCAGCACGTACTTCTTCAGGTTCCGGCCGGCCACCTCGGCAACGGCGGCGCCTGCCCGTTCGCTGCCGGTCAGGGATACACCCTGGATGCGCGCGTCGGCGATGATGTCCGCGGCCTGCTCATTGGTGGCAAACAGGTTGATGTAGGCACCTTCGGGCACGCCGGCGTCGGCGAAGATCTGTGCCATGGCCAGCGCGGACTGCGGGCAGTTGTTGGCATGCTTGAGCAGCACGGTGTTGCCCAGCACCAGGTTGGGGCCGGCGAAGCGGGCCACCTGGTAGTAGGGGAAGTTCCAGGGCATGATCCCCAGCAGGGGGCCGACCGGCAGGGTACGGACGACGGCGGTGCCGCCGCCCTTGGGTGCCAGCTGTTCGTCGGCCATAAAGCCGGGGCCCTCGGTGGCGTAGTACTCGTAGATGTTCGCGGAGAGGGCTACCTCGCCCTTCGCCTGGGTCAGCGGCTTGCCCATTTCCGTGGCAATGAGTGCGGCCAGTTCGTCGGCGCGCTCCCGGTACAGTTCGGCAACCCGGGCAACAACCTTTGCCCGGCTCGCTACCGGTTCGTTGCGCCAGGCGAGGTACGCCTCGTGGGCGGACGTGACGGCCTGGCTGATCTGAGCATCGGTGGCTTCGGGGAATTCCTGGAGGGTCTCTCCAGTGGCGGGATTTACGCTTTTGTAAGCAGTCATAACGGCCACGCTACTCCGGCGTAGCGAGTCTGCAAAAGTGGATTTTTTCGGGACTAAATCGTCCGGAATCAGCGTTTTAGCGCAAATAAGCGCAGTTATTCGCGTCCGGTGTCATCTTGGTCCGGGTTCTTGTGCCCGGTTCCTTCCGCGGCGCCTTCCCCGGATGCAGGGCGGGGCCGTGGCCTCAGGCGGGGGCGCCGGAGTGTGGGCCGCGGCCAACCTGCTGCCTGCCGCTCGGCCGGGCGGGTGCGGCGGGGCAGCTTGACGGTGAACTCGCCCGGGCCGGGCAGCCGCCAGCCGCGGCGCCGGGCCATGATGCACAGGACCGCGCAGGTGCCGATGGCCACGCCCATGCCCACGTTCTGCATTCCCAGGCTGTACAGGACCACCATTTCGGCGGCCGCCACCAGCGCGCCGGTGGCATACAGGGTGTTGCCGCCGAAGATTGCCGGGACGCGCCCCACCACAATGTCGCGGATCATGCCGCCGCCCACCGCCGTCGCCACGCCGATCAGGATGGCAGGCAGCCAGTCCAGGTCCACGGCCAGGGCCTTGGCGGTACCGGTTGCTGCCCAGCAGCCAAGTGCGAGGGCGTCGATCACAATCAGGAAGCGGTTGGCCCATTTGCCCTTGAGTTCAATGGCGTACGCGATGAAAGCACCGGCAATGGCCGTGAACAGGTAGGCGGGGTTGGTCAGGGCCACGGGTGTACCGGCCTGCAGCAAGGTATCGCGGAGTACACCGCCGCCCAGGGCAGAGGTAAGGGCCAGCACAATGAAGCCCACCGGGTCCATCCGCAGCTGTCGTGCCACGGCTCCGCCCAACACCCCGTTGGCCAGCACTCCGGCGAGGTCAACGGCGTCGAAAACCTCCGCCGGGTCGAATAAGTTCACGCCGCTCCTGCTGTTTCCTCCGGCCGTGTTGCCGCCGTCCATTCTACGGTGGTCTGCGGCTCCAGGCGGATCCGGGGCGTCCTCAGCAGGGCGGTATGGACACTTCGGCTCATGGCCGCACAAATGGACTCATGCAATACTCGGGGGCAGTCATTCGGTCAGATCCAGGGGGATGGAAATGAAGTTTCAGACTGATGCATGAGTCTGTATATCGAGGACACCGCGAAGAGCACCCGGAGTTATGCGAATGGAAAACTGGGCGTGAAAGGCCTGGAACAGTGAGCGAATTGACTCCACGGTCCCGCGGCCGCTCCGGCGCCGTCATACTGGCACTTTTGATCACCGCCGCTGCCGCAGGATGCGCGCCCTCGGTGCAGGCAGAATCCCAAGAAACGGAGACATCCACGGCAGCACCTCTTTCCGCGGAAGAGTTCGCGGACATCCAGCAGGAGCTGGAGAAACTGGTTCCCCTGCTGCAGCAGGGGACGGGAGGCGCCGCAGAACTGGCGGTCGACAAACTGCGGGAAATCTCCTGCCTTCGCCCCGAAATCGAGGAACAACAAAAGCAAACAAGCTGGATGTCGGAATTGAGCGCGACGGCGCAGGACGCCACCGCAGCCAACGCGGCACAGGAGCAAGTTGTCTCCACCTTGGAACAGGAGGGATGGACCGTCGACCGGGAAGCCGGGTATGCCGACGAAACCGACGGCCCCGTCCGCGAAATAGTGCTGAGCAGCGGAGGCCTTCGCGCCACGGTCACCTACGAACGCGGCGAATCAAACCCGGGGCACTTCGTCACGGTCTTCCTGCGCACCAGCTGCCTGGAACACCCTGCGGACCACCAGATGCAACGCTCCCCGCTGGATCCCGACTACGGCAAAAGCAGCCAGTACTACCCCGACGGTGCCTGACCCCCGCTAGCGCTCGTTTGAATCGTCTTCTTCGGATCCCTGCGGATAGCCGTCGTCATCCACCGGGACCTCCGCCTTCTGTTCCAGGATGTCGGCCTCGGACCCCTCGGGATAGACCGGGCCACTGGGGCCGGCGTCGCCCGCCCCGGGAATCATGTCCTGGTCCATTCCGTCCGCCTCTGAACCGTCGCGGTGGATTTCCCCGGCCGGGCCGGCGTCACCGGCGCCCGGAACGGTGGGAATGTCCTGGTCTGCCCGGTCGGCGTCCGATCCGCCGGGCATGATGGGAAGGTCGGTTTCCTTGGTCATCAGCGTCCCTCCAATGCGGTTTGCCGCGGCCGCCGGGCGGCCCTGGTTCTTCCTGTCTACCACCGAAGCCGGCCCCGCTGAATACCCTCCCGGACGGATCAGGCCAGGTCCAGCACCACCTTGATGTCGCCGTCGCGGTCTTCGAAGGCCTGCTCGTAGTCGGCCAGGGGAACCCGGCGGGAAATTATCTTGTCCAGCCACGACGTGTCGGCTTTGGCCAGTGCCTCGGCCGCCTTGAGGTAGTGCCGGCGGTTGGCGTTGATGGTTCCGAAGACCACCCGGTTGTCCATCACCAGGGACAGGTTCAGCGCCCCCAGGTCCAAGGACTCTTCACCGCCTTCCTCGGAGACCCCGGTCAGGCAGGTGACGGAGTTTTTGGCGCCGTTCTGCAACACCTCGCGAATCACGGCGGGAGCACCGGTGCACTCGATGGTGATATCGGCACTGACGCCGGATTCGGCGAGGGACTCGGTGTGGAATACGGCACCGAGTTCCTTGGTGAGGGCTTCCTTGGGTCCGCCTTCTTCCAGGTCGAAGACATGCACCTCCATTCCGCGCTGGATGCCCAGCAGCGCGGCCAGCAGGCCCACCGGTCCTGCACCGGTTACGGCAACCACGTGCGGGCGGAAATAGGCGCGGCTGCCAATCCTGTCTACCTGTTCCCATGCCTTGGCGAGGATGGTGGCCGGTTCCAGCAGCACGCCCACGCGTTCCAGGGAAGGCTTCAGCTTCACCATGTCCTCCGGTTCACCCCGCCAGCGTTCGCGGGCAAAGCCGTCCAGGGCTTCGATGCCGTGCTCGGTGTAATTGCCGGTATGGCACATGTCCCATTCACCGGCAGCGCAGGCACGGCAGTTCTCCGCACAGGGACGGCGGACAATCCCCACCACCAGGTCCCCCGCGGCCAGCCCGGAGCCTTCCGGCGCTTCCAGCACCCGGCCCAGGTTCTCGTGGCCCATCACCAGGTAGTCCCGGCCCTCGGGAGCAGTACCGAACTCGTCCGCGATCACTTCCCGGTCCGTGGCGCACAGCCCCACAGCAAGCGTTTCCACCAGTACGCTGCCTTCGGCCGCTTCCGGCTCCGGCAGGTCCGCCAGGTCCAGCGAATCCTTCTGCCCGGGGGTAATGGTCAATGCCTGCATGGGTGTCCCTTCACGCGTACCGAGTTTCTTCCCCCCAGATTAGCGCCCGCTCAACGCGGCGTTGGAAGCGCATGCCGCCGGACAAAGAAAAACACCCCGGTCCGAAGACCGGGGTGTCAACGTTGACCCGACTCACCCGTAAAGGATGTCTCGGCGCAACATACGGTGGAGATGGGGGGAATCGAACCCCCGTCCGGTGTTGTATTGTCAGGGCTTCTCCGGGCGCAGTATGCGTCGGATTTTCTCGGCCCCAGCCATCTTGCAAACGAGTGGCTGATCCGGGCCCAGCCGTCATAAAGTCCCGAACACCCCGACGGCAGAGGTATTCAGCAGTGGCCCTCTAAACGACGCCAGCATCCGGAGCGAGAGCGACTCCGGGCTGACGGACTACTCCGGCTGCTTAGGCAGCGAGAGCGAAGTCAGTGCGCATAGGTTTGGCACTTATTTTTTTGCAGAGAGCGTTAACGAGATAACTCTGCGTTCTCGGCCCGCTTCCCCTGGCTCAACAAACATCGTCGAAACCGATCATCCCCGTGTTCAGTTGCCAAGTACTTCCGGTGTTTCTTCAACTGCGTGTTGCCTCAACTGCCGGCCCTCTCGGTCCAGCATTGGGTATAACGACGGCGGCGCGCGGATGATTCCCGCCGTTTGCGGCAGATTTCCGGGCCGGCAGTACATGCTGCGCTGCCCGGCGGCCGGGGGTCAAGCCGCAGGTCCGGCGCGTTGTACCATAACGGAATGATCAAGGAAGTGCCGCCTGCGGCGGAAATGCAGGAAGGCACGGTGCCCCGGCACCACCAATTGATCGTTACGCTGTTTGGCCTCTATGCCCGGACCCCGGGAGCAGGCATTCAGGTGGCCACCATCATCCGGCTTCTACAGGACGCCGGTGTCGGTCCGGCGGGGGTGCGCTCCTCCATCTCACGCTTGAAGAAGCGGGGTGTCCTGGAAAGTGTGACCGTCCAGGGCCGCAGCGGATACGCCCTGTCGTCCGGGATGCAGGACACCTTCCGCGAAGGTGACGAGAGGATTTTCCATCCCCGCCGCGCCGGCATTGAGGATCCCTGGCTGCTCGCCACCTTCACCGTCCCTGAATCCCAGCGCAATATCCGGCACAAGATCCGCAGCTCACTGGTGCGGATGGGTTTCGGATCAGTCACCCCGGGGCTATGGATTGCCCCCGGACATTTGCGTCCCTCGGTTCTGTCCTACTTCGAAAACCGCGGTATGGGCCAGTACCTGGAGTTTTTCCTCGCCGACCACGTTGGCAGCAGTGACATGCGGGCCAATGTGGCGCAGTGGTGGGACCTGCCGGCGCTCGAGCTTCAGTACGCCGAGTTCATCCGCCTCCAGCAACCGCTGCTGGAACGCTGGCTCGACGGCGGGCAGCCCGTTGCGGACCGCATGGCCCGCGCGTTCGTGGACCACTTGCTACTGCTCACCGAATGGCGCCGGCTCCCGTACCTGGACCCGGGGCTGCCGGTGGAGCTGCTCTCCAAGGACTGGAATGCGCTGGAGGCACACGACCTCTTTTCCCGGCTGCACTCCGTTCTGGGTCCGCTGGCCGAAGCGCACGCGACCGCCGTCATCGACGACGTTCCCTAGTTCCGGCTCGTCCCGGCTAGTCCCGGTCCTGGATTACGGCGACGCCCTGGATCTCGATGACCGCTTCCTTCTGCCACAGCCGGCTGACACCGATCCCGGCCATCGCCGGATACTCCGACCCCGCCATCTCACGCCAGATACGGCCAATTTCGCGGCCGTTGGCCATGTAGTCGTCCACATCCGTGAGGTAAATGGTCACGGATACCAGATCCTCGGGACGACCGCCCGCCTCGGCCAGCGTTGTCAGCACATTGCCGAAGGCCTGCCGGAACTGTGCAACCACACCGCCTTCCACAATCCGCATCTCTGCATCCAGGGCAGTCTGCCCGCCCAGATAGACCGTGTTCCCCGACAGCACGCCGTGCGCATACCCCGACGGTTTGGGCAGCGAAGAGGGGTTGATGACCTTATTCTGCATTGCGGTTTTTCCTCCTGAGCGGATCACTTTCCTGCGTGCAAATGCCTCTGTTCAAGCCATTTGCACCGTGCTACATTGAGCCTACGTGACGCCAGTCACAAAGTCGACATATTCCTCGGGACTGCTTCCACAGCCGGGGAAGACACAGGCAGGGAGAGCATATGAAGCTGGCAACCATAGCCGCCGGGGGCGGGACAAGCGCGGCCGTTGTGCTGCCGGACGGAAGCTACCTCCCCTTGGACGCACCAAACCTCAGCGCCCTGCTTCAGCAGGACCAATGGCGCGAAGAGGCAACCCGGCAGGCCGCCGCACCGGACGCCGTCGCCCGCTCCGTCCCGCGGGAAGGGACCACACTCCTCAACCCGCTCCCGGCGCCGGCCAAGGTCATTTGCTGCGGCCTGAACTACAGCGAGCACATCTTGGAAATGGGCCGGGAGCTTCCCCGGTTCCCCACACTCTTCGCGAAATTCGCGGACACCCTCACCGACCCCTTCGCGGACCTGGACATCAGCGGCAGTGAAAGCGTGGATTGGGAGGGCGAACTCGCCGTCGTGGTGGGAACCGCGCTCCGCCATGCCGACGAGGCTGAAGCAGCAGCAGGAATTGCCGGCTACACCGCGGCGAACGATATCTCCATGCGGGACTGGCAGAACCGGACACTGCAGTGGTTCCAGGGGAAGGCCTTTGACCGGAGCACGCCCCTGGGGCCGGTGCTCGTCACCGCCGACGAACTGGATCCGGAGGCCGGAGTGGAGGTCAGCTGCTACCTCAACGGCGAGCGCATGCAGCACGGCAATACGGCCAGCCTGGTCTTCAGCGCCGCCCGCCTGCTCTCCTATATTTCCACCTTCACCGAGCTGCGTCCGGGCGACATTGTCCTCACCGGGACCCCCGGCGGAGTGGGCATGGGCATGAATCCTCCCCGCTATCTGTCCGACGGCGATGTCCTCACCACCGAGGTGGGCGGGATCGGCCGGCTGGAAAACCACATCCGGGTCTCCTCCCGGGTCACCGCCTAGAGCATCCACCCACCGGCGCCCACGGTGCCAGGAAAGGAAAATCATGACCGCGTACAGCGTCGAAGGAGACAACTCCGTTTATGCCGGCCCCGACGGGCAGGTGGTGCCCGTGGTGACGCGGGCCGGGGAGGAAGACACCAACACCGCCCAGTCCGGGGACTGCGTCCGGGTCTCCGGCGTCAGCATCCAGCACACTCCGGCCACCAAAATCTGGTTCGGGCAGGTATCCAATGTGCCCGGTTACCGGTCGCTCCCGCATCACCACGGCGAAGCGGAAACCGGCGGCTATGTCCTCCGCGGCCACGGACGCATCTATTTCGGTGCGGACTACTCCGAGTACCTGGATATGAAAGCCGGAGACTGGGTCTTCGTGCCCCCCTTCATGCCCCATGTGGAGGCCAACATGTCGGTCACAGAGGAGCTCGTCTGGCTCACCGCGCGGACCCCGGAAAACATTGTGGTCAACCTGGACGACGTGCCGGACGAAACGCTGGACGGATACCGCCGCTCGTGAACTCGGACACCTTCCTGCAGGCCATCGAGCTCAAGCCCACCGTGGCGGAGATCTTTGACCAGGCCTACACCGCCATGCCCCAGTACGTTCCCTGGCCCAAGGCCTACGGCGGGGACATGGTGGCGCAGGGTGCGCTGGCCATGATGCAGTCAGCCGCCGCGGACCGCCGGCTGCACTCCATGCACAGCTACTTCCTGCGGCCGGTGGATGTGGGGATTCCGGTCCGGTACGAGGTGGAGCTCCTGCGCGACGGGCGCGGCTACTCCACGCGGCAGGTGCGGGGCTACCAGAACGGAAAGCCGGTCTACGCAGCACTCGGGTCCTTCCACGTGCCCGAAGACGGCCCGGAGTATGAGCCGGACCTGCCGGCGTCGTACGCAGGCGTGGATCCTGAGTCCCTCGCCAGCGCCGCCGACGTGCTGGACGGCCACGACGGCGACGACGCCCGCTACTGGTCGGCCGGCCGCAGCTTCGACATGCGCCATGTTCCGGGACCGCTGTACCTGGAAACCGGCAGCGGCGTCACCGCCCACCAGGCCGTGTGGGTCAAGGCTTTCTCGGAACTCCCCGATGATCCGGCGATCCAGCGTGCGGCCCTGGCCTATGTCTGTGACTACACCATCCTGGAACCCCTGCTCCGGGCCCACGGACTGGCCTGGGCAACCCCCGGGTTGACCACCGCAAGCCTGGACCACGCCATGTGGTTCCACCGTGACGGCCGGGTCGATGACTGGGTGCTCTACGCCCAGGACGCCGTTTCCTCCCAAAACAACCGGGGGCTGGCAGCGGGCCGGTTCTTCACCCGGGACGGGACCCTGCTGGCCACGGTGGCCCAGGAGGGCATGATCCGCGGTCCCCGCTCCTAACCCATCCCAGGGACACCAGCCCAGCTACGGAAAGAGGCACCATGGAACTATCCCCCTCGGCCCATCAGGACACCTTCACGCGCGACCACCTTCCGCCCGGGGAACAATGGCCGGTGCTGGAGTTCACCCTTCCCGAACTGCAGTACCCCGACCGGCTCAACGCTGCTGAAGCACTGATTGATGACACCGCTGCCGCGATGGGCGCCGACCGCACCGCGCTGCTGACCCCGGACGGTGAGCGGTGGAGCTACGGACTGCTGCTTGAGCGTTCCAACCAGGTTGCCCGGGTACTGGCCGAAGACCTTGGCGTTGTTCCGGGCAACCGGGTGATGCTGCGCGCGCCCAACAACCCGTGGCTCGTGGCCTGCTGGCTGGGCGTACTGAAGGCGGGCGCCGTTGTGGTGACCACCATGCCTGCCCTTCGTGCCGGGGAAATCGGCACACTGATGGAACTGACCCGCCCCACGGCGGTGCTCTGCGACCACCGGTTCCTGGCGGACATGAGGACCGCGGCCGGCGAGGTGCCGGTGGTCCCGGTGGGCGGCGACGACGACGGCGACCTCACCGTCCTGTCTGCAGCCAAACCCGCCAGCTTCACCAACGTGCAGACTGCCGCCGACGATGTTGCCTTGCTGGGGCCCACCTCCGGAACCACGGGCACACCCAAAATCACCATGCACTTCCACCGCGACATCCTGGCCAATGCCGACACTTTCGCGCGGCACATCCTGCAGCCGGTTGCCGATGATGTCTTCGCCGGCTCACCGCCCCTGGCCTTCACCTTCGGCCTCGGCGGACTGGTGGTTTTTCCGCTCCGGTTCGGTGCCAGCGCCCTGCTGACCGAGCGCACCACTCCGGCCCAGCTGGCCGAACTGAGCCGGCAGGCCGGTGCCACCGTGCTGTTCACCGCGCCCACCGCTTACCGGGCCATCATCAAGGAAGGGCTCGCCGATCTGCTGCGCCCGCTGCGCATGGCCGTCTCGGCCGGCGAGCATCTGCCGGAGGCAACGTGGCGGGAAGTGAAGAAGGAGACCGGTCTTGAACTGGTCAACGGAATCGGCTCCACCGAAATGCTGCACGTCTTCATTTCCGCTGCGGGCAGCGATATCCGCCCGGGTGCCACCGGACGTACCGTGCCCGGTTTCCGGGCCACCATCCTGGGACCCGACGACGAGGAAGTGGCCCCCGGGGAGATCGGGCGCCTGGCCGTCATTGGTCCCACCGGCTGCCGGTACCTGGATGACCCGCGGCAGGAAAACTATGTGGTCAACGGCTGGAACGTCACCGGGGATACCTTCCGCCAGGACGCCGACGGCTACTTCTACTACCAGGCCCGGTCCGACGACATGATTGTCTCCTCCGGCTACAACATCGGCGCCCCGGAAGTGGAGGCCGCCCTGAACCAGCACCCCGACGTACTGGAAAGCGCTGTGATCGGCCGCCCCGATCCCGAACGGGGATCCATAGTCCTCGCCTTTGTGGTGCTGCGGGAGAACGTTCCGCCGGGGGATGCGAAGGCCGTCGAACTGCAGGACTTCGTCAAACAGGTGATCGCGCCGTACAAGTATCCGCGCGCCATTTCGTTTGTCGACGAGTTGCCCCGGAACCCCAGCGGCAAGCTCCAGCATTTCAAGCTCCGCGAAATCGTTGAAACGGCCCAGGCCTAGATCCACACCGGACACCCGGTATTGAAAGGACACACCATGAAGATCGCAGTTGTCGGCGGCGGCCCCGGAGGGCTCTACTTTGCCGCATTGATGAAGCAGCTGGATCCTGCGCACGAGGTGACCGTGTGGGAGCGCAACGCCGCGAGCGACACGTTCGGGTTCGGCGTCGTGTTCTCCGACGAGACCCTTGGCGGCATCGGGAACGCGGACACCGAGATTGCCGCCGCCATGTCCCGGCGTTTTGCCCGCTGGACGGACATCGACATCCATTTCCGGGGTGAGCAGCACACCGTGGGCGGACAGGGCTTCGCCGCCATGAGCCGCAAGGAACTGCTCGAACTGCTGCAGCAGCGGTGCGGAGACCTCGGCGTCGACGTCCGGTTCTCCACGCTGGCCCCCGACGTCGCCGAGCTCAGCCGCACCCATGACCTGGTCCTCGCCGCCGACGGCCTCAATTCCGCCATCCGCGGCGCCTACGCGGATTCCTTCAAACCGTCGCTGGACCTGCGCCGTTCCAAGTACATGTGGCTGGGAACCGACCTTGTGTTCGAGGCCTTCAAGTTCTTCATCAAGGACACCGAGCACGGCGTCATGCAGATCCACGGTTACCCGTATTCGGACCAGGGCTCCACCTTTATTGTCGAAATGCATGAGGATGTATGGCGTTCGGCCGGCTTCGACGAAACTGAAGGGCAGGTGTTCCCTCCCGGCGTCAGCGACGAAGCAGCAATCGCCCGGATCACGGAAATCTTCCGGGACGAACTGCAGGGACACAGCGTTCTGTCCAACAACTCCAAGTGGCTGAACTTCACCACCGTGCGCAACGAAAACTGGCGGCACGGGAACATCGTCCTGCTTGGCGACGCCGCCCACACCGCGCATTTCTCGATCGGCTCAGGCACCAAACTCGCCATGGAGGACTCCTTGGCGCTGGCTGCCTGCCTGCACGAGCATCCCGATGTGGAGACCGCGCTGGCGGCCTATGAGGCGGAGCGGCGTCCCGTGGTCGAATCCACCCAGCGTGCCGCACAGGCTTCGCTCGAATGGTTTGAGAACATCGGCCAGTATGCGGGCCAGGATCCGGTGCAGTTCTGCTTCAACCTGCTCACCCGCAGCCGCCGCATCACCTACGACAACCTCAAGCTCCGCGACCCTGGCTTCGCCGCCCTGGCGGACAAGGCCTTCGCCGAGTCCGCCGGCGTGCAGGACGTGGCACCGGCCATGTTCCAGCCGGCCCGCATCGGCAGCCTGGAACTCAAGAACCGCATAGTGGTCTCCCCCATGGACATGTATTCGGCGGTGGACGGGCTGCCGGGGGACTTCCACCTCACCCACCTGGGCAGCAAGGCGCTGGGCGGCGCCGGACTGGTGATGACCGAGATGGTCTGCGTGTCCGACGTCGGCCGGATCACCCCGGGCTGCACCGGCCTGTACTCCGATGAGCAAGCTGCCGGCTGGCGGCGGATCGTGGACTTTGTCCACCAGCAGTCCACGGCCAAGATCGGTGCGCAGATCGGGCACTCCGGACGCAAGGGGTCCACCCGGCTCATGTGGGAGGGTATTGATGTTCCGCTGGAGGACGGCTGGGACGTGATGGGTCCGTCGGCGCTTCCCTACGGCGAGAACTGCAACGTGCCGCGGGAAATGGACCGATCCGACATGCAGCAGGTCTTGGCGGAGTTTACCGACGCGGCCCGCCGTGCTGCCGATGCCGGCTTTGATTTGCTCGAACTCCACGCCGCGCACGGATACCTTCTGTCCTCCTTCCTCTCCCCGCTCTCCAACCGGCGCACGGATGAATACGGCGGCAGCCTGGCGAACCGGCTGCGCTATCCCCTCGAAGTTTTCGACGCCGTCCGGGCGGCTTGGCCGGCCGAGCGCCCGCTCACCGTCCGACTGTCCGCCACGGATTGGGTTGAGGGCGGAAACACCGACGACGACGCCGTGGAGATCGCGCGTGCGTTCATCGCCCACGGGGCAGACGGAATCGACGTGTCCTCCGGCCAGGTCTCGAAGGAGGAAAAGCCGGCGTTCGGCCGCAGCTACCAGACACCCTTTGCGGACAAAATCCGCAACCAGGCGGCAGCTGCTTCCGGCGTGGCCGTTATCGCCGTCGGCGCTGTTTCCTCCTACGACGACGTGAATTCCATCCTGCTCGCCGGGCGCGCCGACTTCTGCGCGTTGGGCCGCACCCACCTGTACAACCCGCAGTGGACGCTGCAGGCCGCAGCGGAGCAGGACTACCGGGGGCCGGGAGCGGATTGGCCCCTGCCGTTCAAGGCCGGCCGGCGCAAGCCGCCCAGCGCCCGGACCGACGCCGTCCGGCCCCGGCTGTCGCTGCTGCGTGAACTGGAACCGGAATCCGCTGCGACGCACGTGCGGTGGACACCAAACGCCGCCCGGTCTGCGGAAGTCCTGGCTTCGGGCGTATAAACCGCCCCCTCCAAGGGAAAGGTCCCGTCTTTACAAGAGACGGGACCTTTCCCTTTGTGCTTTTGCCGGGCTCTTGGCAGGCTCTCTTTGGCCGGGCTGCTCTGGGGCTGCTTAGTGGCTGCTCAGTGACTGCTTAGTGGCTGCTGAAGGCCTCGGCGAGCCACCAGGCACCGTTGTCCGACGTGATTTTGGCGTCGATGACCAGCGGCCGGCGCGGGCCTGATGCCAGCCACTGAGTTACGGCGTCCAGGTCCTCGGCCTTTCGGACGGTGAGCCCGTCTGCACCGAAACCGCGTCCGATGGCTGCCGCGTCCGTTTCCGGGAACACCACCGTGCCCATGTCAGCATGCGGATTGTCCGCACCGAAGTGATGGACCTCTGCTCCGTAGGCGGCATCGTTGTACACAACGCAGACCAACGGCAGGTGGAGCCTCACGGCGGTTTCCAGTTCCGCCAGGGCCATGTGGAAGCCGCCGTCTCCGGTCCCGAGGACCGGGAGGCGGTCCGGGCGGGCTACAGCTGCTCCGATCGCGGTGGCCAGGCCTAAGCCAACGGACTGGAACGCCTGCGTGAAACAGAACCCGAACTCGTCCGGAACGTCGAGGAACTGGCTTGGATAGCCCATGAAATTGCCGGAGTCCACAGCAACAATCCGTTCTGCCGGCAGCAGCTCGTCTAGCCTGCGGGTCAGGACGCGCGGATCGATCCTGCCGCCGGCTGAGGAATCCACCAGCGGCTCATCCCGCCACCGGATGGAGGCGGCGATGCGCCGGCGGACGCCGTCGGTCCGGTACCCGGTGCGCGCAGCGCTCCCGCGGCTGGACAGTTCCGCGAGTACCGCCGTCGCCGTTTCGGCTGCGTCGCCCTGCACCCCCAAGGTGATCGGACGGTTGGCGCCGAGTGCTTCGTCCTCCAGATCGACCTGGACCACGGCGGTGTCGGGGCCCACAAGATGCCCGTGCCGCATGGTCCACATATTCAAGGCGCAGCCGAAACCGACCAGCAGATCCGCGTCCGTGATCAGCTCAGCCGCCAAGGGTGAGGCGAACCCGCCGGAAATGCCCAGGCTGAACGGGTCTGCGTTGAACAGCCCCTTGGCCACCGCGGAAGTAGCCACCAGGGCACCGCTGCGGCGGGCCAACGCCAGCAGTTCGTTCCGTGCCCCTCTGCCTCCCCGGCCGGCAATGATTACCGGACGCCGGGCCTTTTCCAGCAGGTCTGCGAGCGCGGCAACAGATCCTGCACCCGGCCGCACCGGATCGGGCCGCCGCAGGGCGGGGACCGGCTGCGAAGGAATTTCCGGCACTGCTTGGGCCTGTACGTCCAGGGGAAGATTCAGCACAACCGTGCGCCTGTCATTAACCGCCCGGCGATAGGCCCTGACCGTGTCCGCGACTGCGGTCCGGGCAGAGTGGATCCGTTCGGGAACGGCCAGGACGGACCGGGCGAAGCTGTCCTGATCCATGCTGAAGTTTGAGTTCACGGACGCGGACGGGGCCTCGGCAGCCAGCACGATCACCGGTGTCCGGGACTTGGCCGCCTCGCCTATTCCTGTTGCCGCGTTTGTCAGCCCGCACCCCTGGTGCACCGAGACGAGGCCCACCCGGCCGGACATGCGGGCATAGGCATCGGCCATGGTGGCAGCGCCGCCCTCATGCCGTGCGGCGGTAAACGCTACTCCGTGCTCGCGCAGAGAATTTGTCAGGGTGAAGTTTCCCGACCCCACCACGCCGAAGCAGTGCCCGGCACCCAGTTCCGCCAAGGTCCGGCCCACCAGCTGCGCTACGTTCATGCAGGTCCTCCGCAGACAGGGTTGGTGCCCGGCACGCGGCCGGGCACCAACCGTAGGTTTTATTTGGTGGAACCGGCCGCAGGGGAGGCAGCCGGTACGGCAGTATCCGCAGCCAGGCCGTCCAACTGGGGAACCCGCTTGGGGATCATGGCGACCGCGCCGGCGGCAACCAGGCCGATGACGGCAAAGACGGCAAAGTTCCATTCGAAGGGAACTCCGGCACCGGCGATCCAGCCGCCGATGATTGGACCGCTGATGGCACCGATCCGCGCGAAGCTGAGCGCCCAGCCCGTGGCCGTGGCTCGGGTGGCCGCCGGGTAGTAGTCCGCAATATAGCCGGTGAGGACCAAGGACGTGGAGATCGATCCAATGCCCGCGAAGGCAACGAAGGCCAGGTTCACAACCATGGAGTTGGGGAACATCAGCAGGAGGATTCCCGCTGCACCGAGGATGTAGAAGACCACCAGGATGCGCTTTTGCCCCACCCGGTCTGCGGCGTATCCAAGGACCAGGCCACCGATGGCGGAGGCCAGGCTGAAGACCAGAAGGAAGGTCAGCGAGGATCCCAGGTCATAGCCGGCCTTGCGCATGATCTGCGGCAGCCAGGTGTTGAGGCCGTAGACCAGGACCATGCCGCAGAACAGCGAGATCCAGAAGAAGACCGTGGACCGGAGGAACCGCTTGGAGAACATGGTGGCCATGACTTCGCGCCAGGGAATTGCCGCCGTCCCGCGGGCAGGCGGTGCGGGGTTGTAGTTGGGGATGTTCTGGCGTGCGGCGAGGGCTTTGGCCTGCGTGATCCGGCCCTTGGAGACGAGGTACTCCAGCGATTCGGGCAGCAGGTAGGCCACTACGGGCAGGATGACCACCGGGAGCGCCCCCACGGCAATGACTGCCCGCCAGCCGAATGCCGGCAGCAGGGCCATGGCGACCAGTGCCGAGGCAACAATGCCCAGCGAGTAGCCCGAGTACATCAAGCCGTAGTTGAAAGAGCGCTTCTTCGGTGCGGAGTACTCGATGGTCAGCGCGGCGGCCACCGGGATGACGCCGCCCATGCCGAGTCCGCCCAGGAAGCGGAAGAGGCCGAACATTTCCGGGGTGGGGGCCATCGCGGCGCCCGCCTGCGTCACGGTGAAGATCAGCATGGAAAGCAGCAGCATTTTCTTGCGGCCAATGATGTCGCTGAGGGTGCCGATAAACAGGGCGCCAAAGAGCATGCCTACCAGTGCGTAAGCGCCCAGCCCGCCCAGTTCAAGGGGTGAGAGGTCCCATTCCTTGTATTCCGCGAGTGCGGGAAGCACGGCGCCGAGGACGCCGACGTCGTATCCCTCGGCCAGGATTGCCAGCCAGCAGGCAAACAGCACCAGGCCCGTGGTGCGGCGGGGAATGTTCCATTCAGTCGATGATGGTGCCTGTGTAGCCACGGTGCTCCTTGCGTTGCAGTGCTTGGACGCTCCATTATTGACAGACTATGACGATCGTCACAATAGATAAATAGAATTACTTTCTGCCGCTGCCGCCACACACAGATAGGGCCGGACAGGTATTCCTGTCCGGCCCTATCTGTACTTGTGTTTTTCGCTGCGGCTAGCGCTTCCGGCCGAAGACCAGCGAAGCCAGGGCGACGGCCCCGGTTACGGTGAAGACGGACGGCCAGGCGCCCATCTTCTTGGCCAGCGGGTGGGACAGGCCGAAGGCGGCAACGTAGCCGGTGGTGAGTGCGGCAGCGGTGCCCGTGCCGGCGTCGCGCTTCCACAGGGCGAAGGCGGCGGCGCCCGCCGCGGCGAGGACGGCTCCGCCGAGCTGGCGGTTCCCGGTATCACGGGCGGTCTTGTAGCCGCCGATCAGGCCGGCGCTGGTAATCAAGGGGGTCAGCAGGGACAACGTATTTCTCCTCGGATAGGCAACATCCCCAGCTTAGGCCGGGACGGGTGCGGCCCGCACGCCTCGGGTCAGTGGCTGGTGGTGCCCTGCCGGGATTCCAGGATCGGGGCGATCCAGGCGTCTGAGACAAGCCCGGTGGCCCAGGCGTAGACGGCTTTGTGCCACACATCCACGGCCGTTTCGGGCAGCGGCCAGGAGGTGGGCGGCGCGCCGATGCCGGTGGCGTTTTCCAGTGTCTGGTCCGTTGCCAGACGCACCACGGTGAACGTGGTGTTGGCCACCGGACCGCGGATGCCCGTCACCGACCAGATGCCGCGCAGTCCGCCGAGCACGGCGCCGGTTCCCCAGTGCATCGCGTGGTTCCATATCGGCGGCTGCGCGTCCGGAGCCGGGTGCCTGCCCAGCATGCTCAGCAGGGTCCGGCCCGGCACGTAGGAGTTGGGCCGGCGGGTCAGTGCCTGTTCGGCCTTTTCGCCTGCGGTCATCACGGCCACCCCGGCCAAACCTGCGACGGCGCCCTGCGCGGCGGCCTTCAAAAGCGTACGTCCACGGCCCACGGCCGCCTCCTAGGCAGGTTTTCCCTTGGGTTTTCTCCTGGGCACACAGCGTAGGAGAAGTCACGGCCAATGTCCCGGGTGGACCGGCATCGCCGCCATAGACTGGGCCGAACCGGAACCTGCATGAAGAAAAGACCTGTCCGGAGCAGACCGGGACGGAGGAGGAGCGGAAGGACCGTGTCCAGTGCTACCGCCCTGACCGAGTTGAAAACGCGGCTCCTAACGTTGGCCGGGACCACGGACGGGCCCGTGATCGTCGGCATCACCGGTGCGCCCGGAGCGGGAAAAACCACCCTGGTGGAAGCACTGGTCCAAGCCCTGAATCCGGAGGACCAACCCCTGGAATCGCGCCGCTTTGCCCATGTGCCCATGGACGGCTTCCACCTCTCCGACCGGGAACTGACCCGCCTGGGCCTGCTGCAGCGCAAAGGCGCACCGGAAACCTTCGACGCCGGCGGGTACGCCGCACTGCTGGAGCGGCTGACCGCCCCGCGCACCGCCGTCGTCTACGCCCCGGGGTTTGAACGGACCCTGGAGCAGCCGCTGGCCGGGGACATCCCGGTGTTCCCCGCCGCACGCGTCATCCTCACCGAGGGCAACTACCTGCTGCTGGACCGGCCGGAATGGCGGCAGGTCCGTTCCCACTGCACTGAGGTTTGGTTCTGCGAACCCGAGGAGGAACTGCGGATGGAACGCCTGGTGGAACGGCACATCCGTTTCGGCAAGGACCCGGTGACGGCAGCAGCGTGGGTGCAGGACGTGGACCAGCCCAACGCGGACCTGGTGCGCACTTTTCGGCAGCACGCCGACCTCCTGATCCACGGTTGGGTCGCCTAGCCTTGCGCGCGCTTCGCAACCCCGGAGCACATCCGCGGTGCTGCCCGGCTTGGGACCGGCGGCCGCCTCGCGTATAAAAGGACGCAGACCGCACACGCTTGGGCCCGCAGGGGGCTGCGAAAAGGAGACAACGCATGGACGCACTGCTGGAAGACGGAGCCGAGCTGGAGCAGGTGGGCACCGGGGCGGTCTGGGCCGAAGGACCAACCTGGGTTCCGCAGCGCAATGCTGTCCGGTACAGCGACGTGCGGTCCAACCGAATCCTGGAATACAGCGAAACCACGGGCGAGCTCAGCGTGTACGGCCGGGATGTGGAATTCACCAACGGCCGCGCACTCGACGCCGACGGCTCCGTGGTCCAGTGCTCGCACGGACGCCGGGCCATTGAGCGCGATACCAACGGCACCGTTCAGACCTTGGTGGACCGCTTCGGCGAGGTGCGCTTCAACTCCCCCAACGACGTCGTGGTCAAGTCCGACGGCACCGTCTGGTTCTCGGATCCCTCCTACGGCATCGACAATCCGGCGGAAGGCCACGGCGGAGAGCTGGAATACGGGGACCGGTACGTGTTCCGCTTCGATCCGGCCAGCGGGGAACTGACCGCAGTCATCACGGACATCATGGCGCCCAACGGCCTGGCGTTCTCGCCGGATGAGTCCGTCCTGTACGTTTCGGATACCGCCGAGGAAACCGTCTCCCCCGCCGGGCCGGCGCAGCCTGCGGGCAACCCCATCCGCGCCTACGACGTCGTCGACGGGCGGCAGGCGAAAAACGGCCGCGTCTTCGTGCGGGTGGCCCCGGGCGTGCCGGATGGTTTCCGGGTGGATACCGACGGCAATCTCTGGTCTTCCGGCGGCGACGGGGTGCGGGTCTTCTCCCCTGCAGGG
This sequence comes from Arthrobacter sp. zg-Y750, assembly GCF_020907365.1. Taxonomy (NCBI): domain Bacteria; kingdom Bacillati; phylum Actinomycetota; class Actinomycetes; order Micrococcales; family Micrococcaceae; genus Arthrobacter; species Arthrobacter sp. zg-Y750. Next base: position 106,171 of record NZ_JAJJOC010000006.1, read on the forward strand.
GAAGTGCTCCTGCACATTCCGGTGCCGGAAACGGTCAGCAACGTCTGCTTCGGCGGCGCCGACGGCCGCACGCTGTACATGACCGCGACGTCGAGCCTCTACCGGATCCGGACCACTGCCAGCGACGCCGCCGCGGCCCTGCGCGGCCAGCGCTAGGCGGCCCGCGCTAGGCGGCCCGTCCGATCCGGTCTTCCGGCTCCCGGGCCCGCAACGCCTGCGGGCCCTGCTGCCTGCCCGTTTCCCGGCGGTGCCCGCGCCGGTTGAACAGATAACGGCGCAGGGGTACCCGGATGGCAGTGCAGGGGTCCATACTTCTGCCCTAGCGGGTGCCCGGCACCCGGTCCCGGCACTGCCGCGTACGGAACGGAGCAGATATGTCCACAGTTGCGGGCCGCGGAGGTTCCGTCCTCCGCCGCAAGCCCATCGAAGAGATCGACGACGAGAAGACCGGCAACAAGCTGTTCAAAAGCCTGGGCCTGTGGCAACTGACCGCCATCGGGGTGGGCGGGATTATCGGCATCGGCATTTTCACCCTCGCCGGCCTGGTGGCCAACGGTGGACCGGACGCTGCCCCGGTGGGTCCGGCCGTGCTGATTTCCTTCCTCGTCGCCGGTCTGGCCAGTGCGGCTGCCGCGCTTTCCTACGCTGAGTTCGCCGGCATGGTGCCGCGGGCCGGGTCCGCTTACACCTACGGGTACGTGGCTTTGGGGGAGCTGATCGGCTGGTTCATCGGCTGGGATTTGCTCCTGGAGTACACGGCCATCGTGGCGGTGGTCGCCATTGGTATTTCCGGGTACTTCACCGAGTTCCTGGCGGGCTTCGGTATCGACATGCCGGTGTGGATGCAGGGGACCGGTGACACCGTGGAGGGCGGGCTGATCAACCTGCCCGCCGCCGTCGTCTGCTTGTTCATCACCTTCATCCTGAGCCGCGGCACCAAGACCTTCGGCAGGTTCGAGCTGGTTGCCGTGGGGTTGAAGGTGCTGCTGATCCTGTTCATCGTCGGTCTTGGTTTCTTCTTCATCAACACGGACAACTACACGCCCTTCCTGCCCAGCGGATTCGGCGCCGTGTTCACCGGTGCCGCCACTGTGTTCTTCGCCGTTTTCGGCTACGACGCCATGAGCACTGCAGCAGAGGAAGCCAAGGACGGCAAAAAACACATGCCCAAGGCCATCCTGCTGTCCCTGGGCGTGGCCATGGTCCTGTACATCCTGGCCACCCTGGTGCTCACCGGGATGCAGAATTACGGGGACATCAGCCCAACGGCCGGGTTCGCGTCGGCCTTCCAGTCCGTGGGGCTGCCGGTCATTGCCACCGTCATTTCGGCTTTCGCGGTGCTCTCCATCCTGACCGTGATGCTCACGTTCCTGCTGGGCGTCACCCGGGTGTGGTTCTCCATGAGCCGGGACGGGCTGCTGCCGGGCTGGTTCGCCGGCACCGACCGGCGCGGCACTCCGCAGCGGGTTACCTGGATTGCCGGCGGCGCCTCGGCCCTGCTCGCCGGGTTCTTCCCCATCCGCGCCGTGGCCGACCTGACGAACATCGGCATCCTGGCCGCCTTTGTGGTGGTGAGTGTTGCCGTGATTGTGCTCCGCTACCGCCAGCCGGACGCCCCGCGGGAATTCCGGCTGCCGCTGATGCCGTGGATCCCGGCATTCGGGGTCTTGTCCTCCGGCTTCCTGATGCTGCAGCTGCACTGGGAAACCTGGCTGCGGTTCGCCATTTGGCTGGTGATCGGCATGGCCGTGTACGGGTTCTACGGCTACCGCCACTCCCTGCTGAACCCCAACAGTCCGCGGCATTCCCAGCTGCGGGCTGATCCCCAGCCGGGAAGCTGAGCCGGCGGGAAGCGCCCCTGTGGCCTCGGCGGTAAAAGCCCATCTCCCAATTCGGCCAAAAACGGCTATTATCTGCATAGGTCCAGATAGGGACCTTTAGTTGGGGAGAAAAACCAAAATGGGCAGTCAGTCTCAGGCCATGCCTTCCACCCGGAAGCGGTCGGCCATGCTCTACCGCCGGGCGCGCAGCGGTCTTGTACTGATCGGCGTCTTCTGGCTGTGGATGCTGTTCGGGGCTGCTGACCTGGTCGGCGCCCTGTTCGGTTCCCCCGTGCATGCCGCCCTGGCCGTCTTCGCGCTCGGCGCCCTCACCCTGATTTCGCTGCTTTTCCTGCCGATTTGCGTTGCCTACCTGGTGCTGAACCGGTCTGCCATGAAGGCCCCCGGGAAGCCGGCGAACGCCGCCGAGCGGCACGAGGGCACCGCACCCGCTGCAGGCCTTGCACCCGTGATCCGCATGATGCCCCGCCGAGCTGCTGAACGCGGCGCGGAGCTCACCGGCCGTGCTGCTGCGAAATGGCGGGACCTGGCTTCCTAGCCGTCTCTCCCCCGCACCGGCAGAAATGTCAGTGCCACTTGCCATGGTTTATCCATGAGCTCCTCCGCCGGCACCTCCGCCCTCTCCGCTGTTCCCACCACACCTGTCACCCACGCCCATTACCGCCGGGAACCGTACGTTCGGTGCACCACCCGCGGCGGCGGAACCGTGGACGGCAAGGCCGTGGCCTGGACCCGCACCCAGGTGCTCCTGCACTGGATTGACGACGACGGCGTGGCCCACAACCGCTGGGTACCGGCACCGGCGGTGCAGCGCATTCCCCGCGACGACTCCGCCTGGCGGGATCCGTACGACGATTTCCGTTTTTACTACAGCCCCTCCCCCGCAGCCGCCTGACCCTTGACGCAGGCGCTCCGGGAGGAGCTGATAGTTGGAATGGATTTCAAGCACTTTATCGAGACGGTCGGGGAGCTGGTGGACCTGGCCGGGGTTGCCGCCATAGTGCTGGGAGCCATTGCCGCAAGCGTTGCCGCCGTCGTCACCTTGGCTCAAAGGAAGCCCCGGGTCTACGCGGATTACCGGCAGCGGCTGGGCCGCAGCATCCTGCTGGGACTGGAACTCCTCGTCGCTGCGGACATCATCCGCACCGTAGCCGTGACCCCCACGTTTGAATCACTGGGAGTGCTGGCGGTCATTGTGCTGATCCGGACCTTTCTGAGTTATTCGCTGCAGCTGGAGGTCACGGGATATCTGCCGTGGAAGCGCCCGCCCGGCGAATTATCGAATGTCTGCGAATAGTCCACCGAAACAGTTCCGTCCTTTCAGTCCGCAGGCCAGCAAGGGCCCCTTCGGTCTCGCCAACCAGCCCGGTCAGCAGGCCTACGCGCCCCAGCCCTAAGCGCCCCGGGCATCCGGTGCGCCCAAAGCACTCCTGAACCGATCCAAGGCCACCTGGTTAGTCAGCGTCCGGAACACCAATCCACCCGGTGCCAAGGCATACCTGGAAAAATTGTTAGGCGCACCGAACTTTGAGTGTTAGGTTGCTGTCATGGCTCGTACAGTCCCTTCCCCAGAGACCGTTGTGCCGGACCCCGGCACCCGCTCGGCAGGACGGCCGCGCAATATCCTGTGGCTGCTCGGGCCCGCGCTCGTAGCCGGTGTGGCCTATCTGGACCCGGGCAATGTTGCCAGCAACATGACCGCTGGGGCCCGGTTCGGCTACCTGTTGGTCTGGGTGGTGGTAGTCGGCAACATCATGGCCTGGCTCATCCAGTACCTTTCCGCCAAGCTGGGCCTGGTCACGGGCCGCAGCCTGCCGGAACTGCTTGGTGAGCGGATCGGCCGGAAGCCCGCCCGCCGGCTGTACTGGCTGCAGGCCGAGCTGGTGGCCATGGCAACCGACGTGGCGGAGGTAATCGGCGGCGCCGTCGCCCTCTGGCTGCTCTTTGACTTGCCGTTGTTCCTGGGCGGACTGATTACCGGCATCATTTCGATTGTGGTGCTGCAGCTGCAGAACAGCGGCCGCCAGCGCGGCTTCGAATACGTCATTGTCACCCTGATGGCGGTGATCGTGGTGGGGTTCACGGTAGGGGTGTTCGTCAGCCCGCCGGACGCTGGCGGGGTGGCCGAAGGCCTGGTCCCGCGTTTTGAAGGCAGCGAATCGGTGCTGCTGGCAGCTTCCATCCTGGGCGCCACCGTAATGCCGCACGCCATCTACGCACACTCGGCCCTGACCCGCGACCGGTTCCCCGGACGCACTGACACGCTGACCACCCCGCGGCTGATCAAGGCCACCAAGGTGGACGTCACCATTGCCCTGGCGGTGGCAGGGTCAGTGAACCTGGCCATCCTGCTGCTGGCCGCCAGCTCCCTGCAGGGAGTGGACGGGACCGACACGCTGCAGGGCGCGCATGCCGCCATTGCCGGGTCCCTGGGCGGAGTGGTGGCCACACTGTTCGCCGTGGGGCTGCTCGCGTCCGGGCTGGCGTCGACGTCGGTGGGCGCCTACGCGGGAGCGGAGATCATGCAGGGGCTGCTGAAAATCCGCATCCCGATGCTCTTGCGCCGCCTGATCACGCTGATTCCGGCCCTGGCGATCCTCGCCGTCGGCATCGATCCCACCTGGGCCCTGATCCTCAGCCAGGTCATCCTCTCCTTCGGCATCCCGTTTGCCCTGATACCGCTGGTCTGGCTGACCGCGCAGCAGGCGGTGATGGGTGTGCACCGCAACCACTGGTGGACCACGGCACTGGGCGTGCTGGTCTCACTGCTGCTGGTCACACTGAACATCACGCTGCTGGTGCTGACCTTTACCGGCGCCTGAGCTGAGGAGGGGCTCGGCCCGGTACGTCCGGACTCCGGTACGTCCGGACAGGGCTCGGCCCGCATGCCTAGCCCTGCAGGGAGCCTTCCACCAGTGCGGTGGCAATGCTGTCCGCATCTTCCACTGCTGCCAGGTACCGCTCGGCGTCGAGCGCCGCCGAGCAGCCGGTGCCGGCCGCGGTGATCGCCTGCCGGTACCGGTGGTCCACCGCGTCGCCGCACGCGAACACACCGTCGAGGTTGGTCTGCGTGGTGGGGGCGGCCACCCGGATGTAGCCGTTTTCGTCCAGGTCCACCTGCCCGGCCAGCAGATCGGTGCGCGGCGCGTGGCCAATGGCCACGAAGATCCCGGTAGCCGGCACCTCCCGCGTGCTCCCCGTGACGGTGTCCGTCAGCGTCACTCCGGTGACTTTGTCCGTGCCGTGGATGGCGGTGACCTCGCTGTTGAACTCGAAGCGGATCTTGCCGTGGTCGCGGGCGCGCTGGGCCATGATCCGCGAGGCACGCAGGGCATCGCGGCGTACGACGACGGTCACCGACTCCCCGAACCGGGTCAGGAACAGTGCCTCCTCCATGGCCGAATCCCCGCCGCCCACCACCACAATGGGCTGGTTCCGGAAGAAGAAGCCGTCGCATGTGGCGCACCAGGAAATGCCCCGCCCGTTGAGCTGTTTCTCCTCGGGCAGTCCCAGCTCCTTGTATACGGAACCGGTGGCGAGGATGACGCTGCGGGCCTTGTAGGTTTTCCCGCCTCCAGTGGCCACCCGTTTGGTGTGGCCGGCCAGCTCGACCGAGACGACGTCGTCGTACTCCACCACCGCACCGAACTTCTCCGCCTGCCGGCGCAGGTTTTCCATCAGGTCCGGGCCTTGGATGCCGTCGGTGAAGCCGGGAAAATTCTCCACCTCGGTAGTATTCATCAGCGCCCCGCCAGCGGTGACCGAGCCGGCCAGGATGCGCGGCTTCAGCCCGGCCCTCGCCGCGTAAATCCCGGCCGTGTACCCGGCGGGTCCGGAGCCGATGATGAGGACGGAGTCGGTGGCCATGGGGTGTCCCTTCACTGCGGCGTCGCGGGTTTCTTCAAGTCTGGCGGGGAACCGGTTAGGGTCGGAACCCCGGCCGCATATTCGCGCTGCCGGATCAGGCAAAGGAGCCGGCGGCGGCGGCAAGGACGGCGGCAGGGGAAGGTAAGTAGCCTGGTCCTCAAGACAGGTATTTCTGGTGTGAGCATGCACCCCTTTTTCGCCTGTTTTGGCCCCGGAAATGTCAGTGCCGGGTGAAATCCTTGGGGCATGGATCAGCTCGGGAACACCGAACGGATAACCGAAGAAGCAGGGTCTGAACACCAGTCGGCTAAAGGCCAGGCTGGTACCAAGGATGCGTCAGGTGCGGGGTGCACGCTCGCTGTGTTCCAGGCGGGTGCCGGTACCGTCGACGGCGGCTCCCGGTCCGGCGATTCTGCCGCAGGCGCGGATGCTGCCACCGCCTTTCCGGACGGCTTCAGCGGGGTGCTGGCCCTGCAGAACCTTGAATCCTTTGACGAACAGACCACCTGCGATGTTTTGGCCCGCGTGGTCCATCTGGTTCGGTGGACGCAGGCACAGGAGGCCCGCCTGATCCACCATATGGAGGAACTCTTCCGGTCCGGTCTCTGCAAGGATTTGGGCCGGGAAGAAGCCGGGCTCGCGTTCAGCCTTGCAGCTTCGGAATGCGCAGCTATTTTGAACGTCCCGCAGACCACCGCGCAGGGGATGATGTTCGAAGCGGACAGGCTCTGCGGCGTCCATACCGCCACCCTGGCCGGATTGGAAGACGGACGCTTCAGCTACGGGCACGCTCAAGTGGTGCTCGACCAGTGTGAGAACATTCCGGCGTCGGAGCTTCCCGGGTTCGAGTCCGAACTGCTGGGCAAGGCAGAAGGCGTAACGAGGAGCCAGTTCTGTGCCAAGGCCAGGCGGCTAAGGGAACGCAAATACCCGGAGACCGTGCCCGAACGGCATCTGACTGCCTTCGATAAGCGGCGCGTTGTCCTGGACCGGGACGAGGACGGCATGTCGTGGCTGTCGGCGCATTTGCGGGCCGCGGAAGCCCAGCAGATCTACACGGCCTTGAGCGCTGCAGCCCGAGGCGAACAGGCCGCAGGAGACTCCCGTTCCACGGACCAGCTGCGCGCCGATGTCCTGGCCCAGCTGCTCATGGGTAGTCTCGGTTCAGCCCCGTCAGGTGCACGAAGCGGAGCGGGCGCCGAAGCAGGCGGTCGAGCAGCCGGCGGAGCAGGCGGTCGAGCAGGCGGTCGAGCAGCCGGCGGAGCGGGTAGTGGACCTGCCGATGCCGATCCCGACGCCTCAACGGTCCTGCCGCGGGCGGAAATCATGGTCCTGATCAACGCTGAAACCCTCTTCGGCGCCAACGAGGAGCCGGCTGAGCTCCACGGCTACGGTCCGATCAGCGCCGAAGAAGCCCGCCGACTGGCCCGCAACGCGGTGGGGTGGACGGGTCTGGCCCAGGATCCGAAGACCGGTGAAATCCTCGGCGTGGGCAGGCGCCGGAAAGTCCCCGCCGGACTGGCCCGCTGGCTGCGCGCCCGCGACGGGACCTGCCGGTTCCCGGGTTGCAGGGTCAGCACCGCCGTCACGGAAATCGACCACACCACCGACTGGGCGGCAGGCGGTCCCACCGAGCACGGCAACCTTGAACACCTGTGCCGCCGGCATCACCGCTTCAAGACCCTGGGCTATTGGAAAGCCCACCAGCCAACACCGGGTGTGATCGAGTGGACCTCACCGGCCGGACGCACCTACCGCACTGATCCTTTCCTGGAAACCGAACGCCCCACCGCTGACCATCCAAGTGCGGAGCCTGCACCGTTCTGAGCCTGCGGGTTTCTGACTGGAGTCGGTTAGGCTTCCCGGATGACATCGTGGGCAGAAATCACAGACGCCGTGGGGGTAGCCCTGAGCGGGGACCGGGCCGAGGGCAAACGCCGTCTCCTCGAGTGCTGGGAGGGTACGGTTCCGGGCGAGCACGCCCACCGCTGCGTCCTGGCGCATTATCTGGCGGACACGGAAATTGACCTTGCCGCGGAAATCGCCTGGGACGAGGCCGCCTTGGCCGAGCATGCGGGCGTCAAGGACGAGGACCTGGTGCCGCTCGGTATCCCCTCGGCCCGCGGGTTTGCACCCTCACTGCATCTGAACCTCGGGGATGGCTATCTCCGCCGCGGCGAGCCTGAACCGGCACACCGCCACCTTGTCCTGGGACTCGCCTCCGCAGAGGTGCTGGGCAACGACGGCTATGGCTCGATGATCCGTGCAGGCTTGGAAAACTTGGCCCTGCGGATCGAGGCAGCCCGCTGACGGACGCGCCGAACGGATCCGTCAGCGGCCGCCGTCGTGCCGGCCGCGCCGTCGTGCCCTCGTGCCTGCCGCACCTCGAACCTGTACCGGCGTCGGACCCTGCTCAGCGAATGCGGGACCGGATCCGAAGCGCGGCCAGGACGGAAAAGACCACCACCATCGCCGCCAGGACAAACAGCACATATCCGGTGGGCACGGCCCAGTCCCCCACATAGGCGGTGATGCCGAAGAGACGCTCTACCTCCGCGACCGCCCCCGGCTGGTCCGTCACCGCCCCCATGGGCCCTTCGGTCATTTCCTGGCGCACCACCATGGACGCCTGCATAAACGGCAGCGCGCTGACAAAGTTCCGCACACCCTCGGGAAAGGCACCCACCGGAATGTAGGACCCGGCTGCGAAACCGAGAATGGTGCCCACCAGCGTGGACAGAGCCGCGAAGGACCCCGGCGTGCGGACGAACGTCACCACAAAGCAGCTCAACGCCCCGAACGCAACACAACTGAGAACCAGATAGCCGTAGGAGCGGGCCACCTGCCCCACAGCGAGCACCACCCCGTCCACTAAGCCCAGGTAGGCCAGGCTCACGGCGAACACCACCGTGGTCATGATCAGCGCTATCACCACCGTGGACAGCAGGTACCCCAGCACCAGCTGGCCGCGGCTGATGGGCGACACCAGGAAGTCGCGGAAGCGGCCGGTGGCGGTGTCGTCCACAATCACGTTCACGGCGGCAAGTCCGGTGGTGATAGCGGTGATGCCCACAATCCCGGCGAACATCCAGGCGTCCACGAAGCCCTTTATGTCCTCTTCGGCGGCTTGCGGAAAGCTCTCGGCCAGCCCCTGGGTCTGCTGGTTGCCCAAGAACAGGGTGTACAGCAGGAACAGGACCAGCGCCCCGAGGAGGGAAAAGAAGACGTTCAGCCGGTCCCGGAAGTACAGGCGCAGGTTCCGTCCGGTGATGTCCATAACTACGTTCATTCCGCTTCCCCCCGACGGCCGGTCAGGGCCAGAAACACATCGTCCATGGTGCCGTGGCGGAACTCGAAGTCCAGTACGTTTTCGCCGTGCCCGGCCAGCAGCTCCCGGGCAGTGTCGGAGCGGTCCACCGCCAGCCGGAGCACGTTCGACTCCTCACCCACGACGTCGACTCCGGCGCCGCGCGCGAGGAGCCGCAGTGCCTCCGGGTCGGCGGAACTGATCGAGAGGATGCTGCGGCTGTACTTTGCCCGCAGCTCGGTGGGTGTTCCGTCCGCAATGATCCGGCCCTTCTCGATCACGCAGACCCGGTCCGCTTCCTCGGTTTCCTCCATGTAGTGCGTGGTGAGGAAAACGGTGAGGCCGTGGTTTTCCCGCAGGTCGTGGATGGTGGACCAGACCAGAGCACGGCTGGCCGGATCCAGGCCGGCGGTGGGTTCGTCCAGGAAAATGATCGACGGCGCGTGCAGCAGGGCGCGGGCAATGTCCACCCGCCGGCGCTGCCCGCCCGAATAGGTGCTGTAGCGGCGGTCAAGGAAGTCCTCCAATCCGACCATCCGGCTCAGCTCCTCGATGCGGGCATTGTTGGCCGCCTTGTCAGGGGAATAGAAGCGCGCCCTGGTCTGCAGGTTCTCGCGGCCGGTCAGGATGGGGTCCAGCATGGAGTCCTGGAACACCACCCCGATGGTTTCACGGACTCCGGTGCCGCTGCGCAGCACATCATTTCCGGCCACTTCCACCGTGCCGGAGTCGAACGGCAGGACCGTGGTGAGGCAGGAGATGGTGGTGGACTTCCCCGCGCCGTTGGCCCCGAGGAAAGCAAAGACGGTTCCGGCGGCCACTTCGAAGGACAGATCATCGACAGCGGCCACGCTACCGAAGCGTTTCGTTAATCCGCGTACAGAAATAGCGGGAGTGGTAGCTGCCAAAGGGTTTCCTCGGTTACTGGGGATCACAAAAGGGGAAATCGTCGAATTCCAGCGCGGTTACGGTGTTGGTTTCCCAATCCGACCGAAGTATCGCATAGGCAACCGATGCCACCCGGGAACCGTCCGCCGTCGGCCATGCCTGACGGTAATGGGCCTCCTTGACGAACCCGGCGCGCAAGAACGTTTTCCGCATGGCAATGTTGTCTTCCCGCGTCTGGCCTTCAAACCGGACACTGCCGGCGTGCCCGGTAAACACGAGCCCACAAAGCGCCCGCAAAATACCCGCGCCCCGGCCCTGCCCGCGGTGTTCCTCAGCCAGTCGGAGGTCGAACATCGGGTTTTCATCCTCAGGATCCTCAACGACCACCAGCCCGAGGTCCTGATTGCCATCCTGGATCCAGTACCCCTGCGCCGCCGTCGACCAGAAGTGCCCCTGCTGCACCCGGTCCCGCACCTGCGCCGCGGTGGGCGCGGGGGACGCATGAAAAGGAAACGTGTTGGAGGTCAGGAAAGAGGTAAGGACATCGGCGTCGCCGGCGGTCATCCTGCGGAAGGTGAACGTCATGACCGCGAGTCTAGCCGGGGGTTCCGTACGGCTAGAGCGCGCCGATGCGGTCCTGGTTCCCGGCTGCCGCCGCTGCCTCGACCTCTTCCTCCAGCTTGCGGCGCCAACCGCGCGGCGGAGGCCAGGAGATTCCCCACTCGGCAAGCTGCTGCTTGGTGAAACCACCGGAGGGCGTACGGGCTGCATCGATTTCTTCGCGGGTCGGCATGGCCAAATCATGACATGCCGGCGGGGCTGTGTCACCGAATAAAACGAACGTTTTGGGAGGTGATTTCCAGGTCAGTTATTGACTATTCACCAAACAAGGGCTAGCTCCCGGAAATCCGCGGATTTCCGGGGGTTAGCAGAATCCTGAGTATCACTCAAAAGATAGTATTAGGGACGTCCGGTACTGCCTAATAACCTTTTACGGGTGGGTGGTAACCATAATCAATTGCCAGCCTTCCGGGACCTGCTTTTGCAGGGCTTCCCGGGCGTCAAGAAAATTCTCTCCCTCCGCTTCCAGTTCCCGGGTTTCGATGGGGCGCATGATGCCAGTAACCTTCATGGTTCCAGCCTAGGCACCGGACACCGGGAGCGAAAACCGGTTGCCCTGTTGTGTCCACCACCCGGCGGGTCACCAGCGGCCAGGATCTCGTGCTCCGCCCGGAATCCGGAAGATCACTGCCCGCTGTACTGACCCCCGAAGGCACGGATCTCTTGGCACGTGCCGAAGCAGTGGTGGATACCGTGGACCGGCGGATGGTCTCCGGGCTCAGCGACGGGCAGGCCAAGGCACTGGCACAGGCACTGGGTGCCTGCATGGAGGCTTTGGAAGAGGCCTAGTTGTACTGACCTAGCCGGCTAGGACTGCAGCGAAGTGCCGGTTTCCCGAGCCAAGGCGGACAGGAGCTCATCCTGGAACGCTTCGTCATGGACTGCAGCGTGGGGCTGTTGCCGCTGCCGGTGATACCAGTAGCCGCCACTCGTGAGGGCTTCAGGTTGGTCGCTGGCGGCCAGCCATTCCTGGGTTTGATGGCCCAGCTCCAAATCATCCGGAGCACCGGGGCCGCCCATCCGCGTCGGCACCCAGCCGGGGTCCACCGCGTTGCTCAGCACCTCCGGCCGCAGGCGTGCGAGCGCAGCCGAGAAAGCGGTCACAAACAGCTTGCTGTCCGCGTAGGACCCGGGCCTGCCGCCGGACCAGTCCGCGCCGGCCAGGGATGGTTGTCCGGCGAAGTGGGAACCGCTGCTCAGGTACACGTGCCGCTGCGGGCCTTCCAGCAGCGCGGTAAGGAGATACGGTGCGACCGTGTTCACCGGCAGCACGGCCGGGCCCCTCCATACTCCGGCGTTATGGATCACCGAGTCCAGCGGCGCCCCGCTGTTCAATTCAGCAGCAACCTCCCGGACGGCGTCGCGGTCGGCAAAATCGCCCACCACAATCTCCGCCCCGCGGCTGACAAGGGGCGCCAGGCTGGCTGCACGGTCCCGGTTGCGTGCATGCAGTACGACGTCGTGCCCCTGGGAAAGCAGCGCATCGGCGGCAGCGCGCCCGAGACCGTCGGCTGAACCGGTTACGAGGATCCTCATGGAACGCACCTTCCGCGAATACTGACCGTTTTCGGCAAACACTGACCGTCGGCTGCTGCTGGGGCTGTCCGGTTGCCAGGTTGCCGGGGTTGCCAGGTTGCCGGGGTTGCCAGGTTGCCCGGTTGCCGGTTGCCGGTTGCCGGTTGCCGGTTGCCGGTTGCCGGTTGCCGGTTGCCGGTTGCCGGTTGCCGGTTGCCGGTTGCCGGTTGCCCGGTTGCCGGTTGCCGGTTGCCCGGTTGCCCGCCCAACGCTGGCCCGCCAGGGCCGCCGGCACTGCGCGAGGTATCCCCGTCCCCCCCTGCCGCGTGAATCCCGCTCACGACTTTCCCGCTCACGACTATAAGGACCACGGCAACCGGTGTCAGGAGGCCCCCGCGGAGGATCCCACCGAGTGGGGCTGCTGTGACCTATGGGGAAACACCGGCCCCACCGTTAACACTGCCTGGGAAGTTCCGCTCGCGGGCGGGCTGGCATACGAACGAAAGGGCAAAATTTTACCGATTTTTGGCCCAGAATCGGTAAATTGTGCTTTTTCGTTTCCGGGGCGGACCCCACTGCCTCCGTCCCACCCCGAACCCGTAATCCCGATCCCGCAACCCCTGGCCCCGGGGCGCAGAAAAGGGGCCCGCTTCCCGGTAAACCGGGAAACAGACCCCTTCGAATCTGTGGAGCCTAGGGGAATCGAACCCCTGACCTTTTCATTGCGAACGAAACGCTCTACCAACTGAGCTAAGGCCCCAAACTGCACCGTACGGCGTCGGAACGACCAACATTTTTCCTGATCAACTCTGCCGATCAACCGACCCCGTTAGGCTACACCGATTCTAATCACGCCGTCGCGCAGCGGCCAAACGACCGGCACCCTTGGGATGTCCTGCCAGCGTCGTTACCGTGGGGCAATGGGTCCATCCGCACCGGCGGCCGGGACCTGCCAACGCACTGCGGAACGAAGGAGAATCCCATGGCCCTGATCACCGAAATGCTCAAGAACCATCCCGGCGGACCCCGCACTTCGGACCCCCGTAAACTCGCCGAATGTCTGCAGGCCTGCGCGGAGTGCGCCCAGGTCTGCAACGCCTGCGCAGACGCGTGTCTGGGCGAGGACATGCTGGGTGACCTGGTGGCCTGTATCCGCATTGACCTCGACTGCGCGGAGATCTGCGCGGTTACCTCGGCGGTACTGTCCCGTACCGCAGCGTCCGGCCCCGCAACGGCAACCCTGCTGCGCGCCTGCATGGCCGCCTGCGCCGCCTGCGGCGAGGAATGCATGCAGCACGCGTCCATGCATGAACACTGCCGGATCTGCGCGGAGGCATGCCGCCGTTGCGTCAACGCCTGCGAGGAACTGCTGACCTCGATGGGCTGAGTTGGTCCTCCGACAGGGCCCTAGGAACTTTCCGCGAGCACCAGGCCGCGCAGATACGCGGCTTGGCCGGCATGCTCCAGGCAGTCCGCCAGGATGCTCACCAGCCGCACGCCCAGGGTGACCGGCGGATCCCAGGCCCGGTCCACCACCTGGTCCAGGTCCGCCGCGGACAGTCCGGAAACAAACGCAGCAGTGCGGGAATGCACGTCGTCGTAGTAGCCCAGCAAAACCTCGGCCGAGGATACCTGCACCTGTGCCACCTGCTCGGAAGTGTGTCCGTAGCCGGTGTCTTCCACCGATAACGGCAGCCCCACGCGTTTCGCCCAGCCGTCCGCCGTCCAGGCCTGTTCCTGCCCGGCGGCATCGGCCACTTGGGCGTCCTCCACCCGGGCCAGATGCCAAATCAGCCAGGAAATGGAGTTTCCCTCCGGGTAGGGGCGGTGGTTCAGGGCCTTCGCGTCCAGGTCCTTCACCGTGCGCCGTACGGTGCCGGGCAGCCGGCCGAAGGCGTCAATCAGCAGATCACTTTGGTCCATGGTGGCAGGCTCCCGAAGGTCGGCGGCAGGGTGCGGCCATCCTTTCACGCCACCCCGCCGCCGGGAAGAGCCGGGGTTCGTGTGCGACAGCAGAAAAAGCCGGCCTAACCGGTGCGCCGGCACTCCGTCGGTCCTAAAATTGCCGGATGAGCTGGACTGACGAGCGGCCCGCATGGCTTCCGCCCATTCCGTCCCCGCACCGCGGCCTGATCCGGATCACGCTGGGCATGATCCTGGTCTGCGCGAGCATGCTCACCTGTCTGGTCATCGCCGCATTCGGCGCCCTGCTGAGCATGTACCTGCTCTGGCCGCTGGCAATCGGCCTGCTGTTGCTGATGTCCGGGCTGCTCAGCCGGCGCCGCGGCGCCTAGCGCCCCGGCCCGCTCCGGAACCCCGGCGGCCCGCACGCTTCCGCGGCAACGGCCCGCTCCGGCCCGCCCGCCCGGCCCGCCCCGGCCCGCTCCGGACGCAACGAACACAACGGCCGCTCCGCGGAGGTTAGGTTAGCTTTCTCTTGCTGGAAACCGCGGTGCCGGCGGGCTTACAACAGAGGCATGGTCACTGTTCGCATGAACCGAAGCCGCACCCTGATCCGGCGTTATCCGCTGGTGGTCGCCACCGTGCTGGTGGGGGTGGCGTTCCTCGTACTGCAGGCGGCCGGCGCGGGCACCGCCGCGCACTGGACCGGCGGCGTCTATGCCTGCGCAGTAGCGGCAATAACCGGAGCGGGCATGATCCGGGACATCCGCGCCGGACGCTACGGGTTGGACATCCTGGCCGTCATCGCGATCCTGAGCACCGTTGTCGTCGGCGAGTACCTGGCCGCGCTGATCATCGTGCTGATGCTCACCGGCGGTGAGGCGCTGGAGGACTACGCCGCTGGCAGGGCCCGCCGGGAGCTGGACGCCCTGCTCACCCGGGCCCCCCAACAGGCGCACCGGTTTCCGGGCGGAAACACCCAGCGCGGTGCCGTGGATGTCCCGGCCACCGACGTGGTGCCAGGCGACCTGCTGCTGATCCGGCCCGCCGAGGTGGTTCCCGTGGACGGGATCCTGGTCTCCTCTGCCGCGGACTTCGACGAATCCTCACTCACCGGCGAATCCCTTCCCGTGGGCAGGCACGCCGGGGATCCGGTGATGAGCGGTTCCGTCAACGGTGCCCGCGCCGTGCTGCTGCAGGCCACGGCGACGACGGCGGACAGCCAGTACCAGCGCATCGTGGCCCTGGTGGCCGAGGCCGCCGAGTCGAAGGCGCCGGTGGTCCGCTTGGCCGACCGGTTTGCGGTGCCCTTCACCGTGGTGTCGCTGCTGATCGCCTCCTTGGCCTGGGCACTGAGCGGGGATCCCGTGCGTTTCGCGGAGGTGCTGGTCCTGGCAACCCCGTGCCCGCTGCTGATCGCAGCCCCGGTCGCGTTCCTGGGCGGTATGAGCCGTTCGGCCCGCACCGGGATCATCGTCAAGGGCGGAGCCGTACTGGAACAGCTCGCCAAGGCCGGCACCGCGGCGTTCGACAAGACCGGAACACTCACCCACGGGCATCCCGAACTGGTGGAGGTCCGCCCGCAGCCCGGCTTCAGCGCCGAGGACGTGCTGGGCCTGGCCGCTTCCGCCGAACAGTATTCCTCCCATGTGCTGGCTGCCGCCGTGCAGCAGGCCGCTGCCGCCCGCGGACTGGAACCACACTCCGCCGCGGACGCGCGGGAAACGGCCACGAACGGTGTGGAGGCCGTGCTGGACGGGCATTCTGTCCGGGTGGGCAAGGAACGTTTCGTGGCCGAAACCGCCCCGGATACCCGGCCGGCAGACCTGCAGCCGGGCCAGATGGTGGTTTACATCGGCGTGGACGGACACTTTGCCGGCACCCTGATCATGAGCGATGCCGTGCGGGACAACGCCGCCGCGACCCTGCACCGGCTGGCGGAACTGGGCATCGGCCGCACGGTCATGCTCACCGGTGACAGTGCGGCGACCGCGGAGGCCGTAGCCGCGGGGCTCGGCATAACCGATGTGCGGGCGGGCTTGCTGCCCGCCGGCAAGGTTGACGCCGTGCGGACGCTCGCGCCGCGGCCGGTGATCATGGTGGGCGACGGCGTCAATGACGCTCCGGTACTGGCGGTGGCCGACGTCGGCATTGCCATGGGAGCGCGCGGATCCACCGCCGCGAGCGAGTCCGCCGACGTCGTGCTGGTGGCGGATGACATTTCAAAGGTGGCCGACGCGGTTCAGATTGGCCGCCGGACCATGCGGGTGGCTTTGGGCAGCATCTGGCTGGGGATCGCGCTCAGCCTGGCACTGATGCTGACCGCCGCCTTCGGGTTCATTCCGGCGGTAGCCGGGGCATTGACCCAGGAGCTGGTGGACCTGGCCGCCATCCTCAACGCCCTGCGCGCCCTGCACGGCGGCCGGCAACTTCCGGGTACCGCCCGCGAAACGCCCTCCGCGGCGGACAGCGTCGCGGCAGCGCGGCCAAAGCCGGTCCCCCGGGCCGGCTGATCCGCCTAAGCCGGCTCAGCAGGCGCCGCTATGGCATTGCAAAGGTTCCGGGGGCAGGCTATTGAAGCGGGGGAACACCGCGTGCACGAACCGTCGGGGACCACACACAGGGGTGAGACGTGGATACAACCGAAAGCCCGGCCGCATGATCCCGCCAATGCTCGCCACCTTTGTGGTCCTGGCCCTGGCGGTAGCGGGCTTCATGACCAACCGGCTGCCCCTCGTGGTCGTCGCGCTCTTCGTTCCGGTGGCACTGTGGGCCACCGGAGTGCTTCCCCTCAACGAATCCCTGCAGGGTTTCAGCGACCCGATCACCCTGTTCATCGCCTCGCTGTTTGTGCTCAGCGAGGCCCTGGACGCCACGGGGATCACCGCCTGGGTTGGGCAGCAGCTGGAACTTCACTCGTCGCTGAGCCGCACCGGCCTGCTCGTCACGATCATGGCTGCCGCCGCGCTCCTCTCCGCGGTCATCAGCATTAACGGTGCCGTCGCGGCGCTCCTGCCCGTGGTCGTCGTTGCAACGGCGCGGGCCGGGGTCATTCCCTCGCACATGCTCATCCCGCTGGCCTTCGCTGCCAGTGCGGGATCGCTGCTGACCCTTACGGGAACGCCGGTGAACATCATCGTCTCCGAGCTCTCCGCCAGCTCCGGAGGACGCGAGTTCGGGTACTTCGAGTTCGCGCTGGTGGGGCTTCCCCTCGTCGCCGTGACAACCCTCCTCGTTGTACTGCTGGGGCGAAGGTTCCTGCCGAAGCGTGCACCCGAGCAGCTGGCAAAGGCGGGCACCGACCCGCGGGAGCGGGTGCGGTCCTGGCGGGAGATGTACACAGCCGACCTCGACACGGAGCGGCTGTTCACGGGACGGCTGGGCGTGGTGGAGGTTCTCATCGCGCCCCGTTCAACACTGATCGGGCGCATCGTCAGTCCCGGCATGACCACGCGCGACGAGGACCTGGTGATCGTCGCCCTGCACCGCGGCGGAACCACCGCGGTGCGCCCCGACGCCCCCGCGCCTCCCGGCACGCTGACGCTGCGGGCCGGAGACTCGGTGCTGGTCCACGGCCCCTGGGATGCCCTGAACCGATACGTCCAGTCCTCCGATGTCATCGCCGTCGAACCTCCGCATACCCTCCAGCGGGGAGTGCCGCTGGGCCGCGGATGGCGCCGCTGCCTCGCGGTGCTGGCCGCCACGATCGCGCTGCTGGCCACCGGGCTCATCCCGCCGGTGATCGTGGGGCTCCTCGCCGCGGCTGCCCTGGTGCTCCTTGGAGTGGTGACCGTACCCCAGGGGTTTCGGGCTATTTCGTGGAACACGGTGGTCCTGATCGGGGCGCTCATCCCGCTGTCCTCCGCGTTTGTGTCCTCGGGTGCCGCGGATGCGATCGCTTCGCTGGTGCTGAACTCGACCGGCAGCATGTCCCCGCACCTCGCCCTCCTGGTGATCTGCGTTCTCGCGCTCATCCTCAGCCAGTTCATCTCCAACGTGGCCACCGTGCTCGTGATGGGACCCGTAGCAGTGACTTTCGCCCAAACGCTCGAGGTCAGCGTGCTCCCGTTCATGATGGGGCTCAGCGTGGTCGGGGCAGCAGCCTTCCTCACTCCCATCGCAACCCCTGCCAACCTCATGGTGATGCAGCCGGGCGGCTACCGTTTCGGCGACTACTGGCGCCTCGGGCTGCCGCTCTCCTTCGTCTTCCTCGCCGCCGCGGTGCTGTATGTGCCGCTCATCTGGCGGTTCTGATCCCGGCGGAGCCGGGAACGGGGATAATGGTCAGTGGTCCGGCCGGCAGTGCCGCTCCGCTGACGGTAATCAAGGATTCGACGCTAGGGGTATGTCCATGACGCTGATCGACAACGCGGTGTACGTGGACGGCAAGCGTGTCCACGACCCGGACAACCTGGATGAGACCTTCGAGCTGACCCGAACCTCCGACGGCATGGCCTGGATCGGCCTGTACCGCCCGGACGAGGTGGAGCTGCTGGCCGTCGCCGAGGAATTCGGCCTGAACCTGCTCATTGTCGAAGACGCCCTCGCCGGACACCAGCGTTCGAAGCTGGAGCAGTACAACGACCAGCTGTTTGTGGTGCTGCGCCCCGCCCGCTACCTGGACGACGTCGAACGGGTGGAATTCGGTGAGCTGCACCTGTTTGTGGGCCCGAACTTCGTGGTCACCGTGCGGCACGCCGAGTCCCCGGACCTGGCCCGGGTACGCAAACGGGTGGAGCAGGAACCGGATCTGCTGGCCCTGGGGCCGCAGGCCGTGCTGTACGCAGTGCTGGACCAGGTGGTGGACGAATACGCGCCGGTCGCTGCAGGGCTGGAAAACGACATTGACGAGATCGAAGACCAGCTGTTCAGCGGCGACGCCGAAGTATCCCGCCGCATCTACGAACTGTCCCGTGAGGTCATCCAGTTCCAGCGCGCCATCTCCCCGCTGCAGACCGTGGTGAGCGAACTGCGGCATGCCGCAGACCAGTACGGGGTTCCGCCCGAACTGCGGGACAACCTCGGCGACGTCCTGGACCATGTGCTGCGCCTGATCGACCGGGCCAACGCGTACCGCGCCATCCTGGAAAACGCGCTGACCCTGTCCTCCACGCTGGCCTCGAACCGGCTGGCCGAAACCAGCATTGAGCAGAACGAACAGGTCAAGCGGATTTCCTCCTGGGCCGCCATCCTGTTCGCTCCCACCCTGGTGGGCACCGTGTACGGGATGAACTTCGACAACATGCCCGAGCTGTCCTGGCAGTTCGGCTACCCGCTGGCACTGCTGGGGATGCTGGTCACCGGCATCGTCCTGTACCTGACCTTCAAACGGAACAAGTGGCTGTGACGCGCCGCCTGCCGGTTCCGGCCCTCTTGTCCGTCCTGCTGCTGCCCGCGCTGCTGCCGCTCGCGGCGTGCGGGGACGTCGCAGGCAGTACTTCCCCGGACGACGGCGGTGCCACCCCGGATGCCGACGTCACCGGGGCCTGGGGCGACACGGCCAACACCGAAGCACCGTCGCTGGACTTCGATCCCAACGGGCGGGTCAGCGGAACCGACGGCTGCAACCGGCTGATGGGCCACTGGAGCGTCAAAGGCAACCGGGTCACCATGCAGGACATGGCCTCCACCATGATGCTCTGCCACGGCATCGACACCTGGCTTTCCGGCGGTGCCGCCGCCGACGTGGACGGCGACACCCTGCGGATTTATGACCAGGCGGGCACCGAAATAGGCGTCCTGGAGCGCCCGAAGCCCGGGTCCTAGCGCGGACGCCGCTTGGCCGCGGTCTCCACATGCAGGTCCGTGCCCCGGGTTTCCTTCACCATCGAAACTGCCGCGAAGGAAATGACGCACAGCACCATGATGTAGAGGCCGATGGCCGGGGACCAGCCC
The DNA here is from genome assembly GCF_020907365.1 of Arthrobacter sp. zg-Y750. Classification (NCBI taxonomy): domain Bacteria; kingdom Bacillati; phylum Actinomycetota; class Actinomycetes; order Micrococcales; family Micrococcaceae; genus Arthrobacter; species Arthrobacter sp. zg-Y750. The sequence continues at coordinate 126,007 of NZ_JAJJOC010000006.1, forward strand.
GTCCCGTTCAGCAGTGCCTGGGCAATGGTGGGCGCGAAGGCACCGCCCAGGATGGCGCCGAGGGCGTATCCGATGGACACCCCCGAGTAGCGCACCCGGGCCGGGAACATCTCCGCATACAGCGCGGACTGCGGCCCGTAGGACAAGCCCAGGCCGATGGTCAGCACAAAGATCGCCACCGCAAACAGGACAATGTTGGTGGTGTCGATCAGCAGGAACATCGGCACCGACCACAGGAACACCCAGACGTAGCCAAGCTGGAAGGTGCGTATCCGTCCAATCCGGTCCGAGAGGATGCCTCCGTACAGGGTGAAGATCAGCCAGCCGAAAGAGCCCAGGGTGGTGGCCAACAGCACCGAGGGGCGGTCCATGCCAAGCCCGCCGCCGCCGTCGGGATTGGGCTTGCCGCTGGCATAGGAGGCGAAGAACGCGATGACCAGGTAGCCGGCCGCGTTGTTCGCCACGAAGATCAGGGCGCTGAGGATGACCTCCCGGCTGTTGTGCCGGAACAGCTGCCGCAGCGGGGCGGAGGACTCCTTCTTCCGCTCCTGGATTTCCTTGAAGATTGGGCTTTCGGACACGGAACGGCGGATGACGTAGCCCACGGCAATCAGCACCACGGAAAGCAGGAACGGAATACGCCAGCCCCAGCTTTCGAACTGGTCCTCGGTGAGGCTGGTGCTCAGCACGTACATCACGAAGGTTGCCAGGATCATGCCGATGGGTACGCCAATCTGCGGATACGCACCGAAGAGCCCGCGCTTGGCCACCGGGGCGTGCTCCACGGACAGCAGGGCAGCTCCGCCCCATTCCCCGCCGGCGGAGAAGCCCTGCAGGATGCGCAGCAGGATCAGCAGGATCGGGCCGGCGATACCGATCTGCGCGTAGGTGGGCACCACCCCGATCAGGGCGGTGGAGGCGCCCATCATGATCAAAGTGAACACGAGCATCTTTTTCCGGCCGATCCGGTCCCCCAGGTGCCCTGCGACAATGGCTCCCAGCGGACGGAACAGGAAGCTGATGCCGATGGTGGCGAAGGAGACCACCTGGCCCAGCGGGCCGTCATTGATGGGACCGAAGTACAGCGTTGCCAGCACCAGACCCGCGGCCTGGGCGTAAATAAAGAAGTCGTACCACTCGATGGTGGTGCCAACCAGCGTTCCGGCGAGGACTTTGCGTTCCTCCCGGCTCATCCGGCCGGCGGAAGGCGCGGCGGAGGCGGCGTTGACGCTCATCTGAAACTCCATTGTTCGAGACGGACAGTGTGGTGCGACGGACCCCGATTTGAGACCCTTGCTGCAGGAATCCGGTTGCACGCATCCTAAGCCCAGCCCGGATGCAACCGGCAGAGCCCTGCAGGACCCGGGCGAGTCACGGAAGGTCCTCATGTCCACCGCCCTGCCGCCACCGCCGCCGGCGGAACCGGCACCCACTGTCCTGGGCCTGCCGTTCACCGGCCGCTGGCTCACGCAGAACAGCCCGGCGAACCGCGTCCCCAGCCACGGCACGGACCTGTTCGGAACTACCTACGCCATAGATTTCGTGGCCGTGGACGGGCATGGCCGGTCCGGTCCGCCGGGCTGGCGGGCACTGTTCGCCACCGAGGCGCCGGAAGATTTCCGCGGGTTCGGCACACCGGTGCTGGCGCCGTCGTCGGGCACCGTGGTCTCCGTGCACGACGGCGAGCCCGACCACGAAGCGCGCCGCTCGCAGCCCGCGCTGCTCGCCTACGCCCTGACGCAGGCGGGCCGGGTGCGGCAGGGACCGAATGCCATTGCCGGCAACCACGTGGTCATCGCCCTCGCCCCCGACGGCCCGTATGTGCTGCTGGCCCATCTGCGCCGGGGATCGATTGCCGCCGTGCCGGGCGCCTTGGTCGCCGAAGGTGCACGGATCGGTGGATGCGGGAACTCCGGCAACAGCACCGAACCGCATGTCCACCTCCAGGTCACGGACTCAACGGACTGGTCCGCCTGCCGCGGCCTGCCGCTGGCGTTCCGGCATCCCGACGGCGGTCCCGGGCCGTGGCTGCCGCGCAACGGCACGGTCTTCAACGCCCGGTGATTGCACGGATTACCGGAGGCCGGAATATGCGGGCACCGTCACGGGTTTGCCTCTAGGGCACGCAGGGCCAGAATGGACTTCGGCCTTTTCCGACACCACTATTCCGAACGGCAGCGACGCACCTTGAAAAACCTCTCCCCGGACACCGTCAGGCCCTGGCCTGCCCTGTGGTCCCTGGTCATCGGATTCTTCATGATCCTGGTGGACTCCACGATCGTTAACATCGCCACCCCTGCCATCATGGAGGACCTGGGCGCCGGCCTGGACAAGGTCATCTGGGTGATCAGTGCCTACCTGCTGGCCTACGCCGTGCCGCTGCTGATCACCGGCCGGCTCGGCGACCGCTTCGGCCCGCGCCGCGTCTACCTGATCGGCCTGGTGGTCTTCACCCTCTCCAGCCTCTGGTGCGGTTTTGCGGGCAGCGTTGACGGACTCATCCTGGCCCGTGTCTTCCAGGGCTTCGGCGCCGCACTGATGACGCCGCAGACCATGTCCGTGATCACCCGGATCTTCCCGCCGGAAAAGCGCGGCACCGCCCTGGGCCTGTGGGGCGCCACGGCCGGCGTCGCGACCCTGGTCGGGCCGATCCTCGGCGGCGTCCTGGTGGACGGCCTGGGCTGGGAATGGATCTTCTTCATCAACGTCCCCGTGGGCATTGTGGGCTTCATCCTCGCCTACCGGCTGGTACCGAAACTCTCCACGTCAGTGCACCGCTTCGACTACCTGGGTGTCCTCCTCAGCGCCGCGGGCATGTTCGCCCTGGTCTTCGGCATCCAGGAAGGCGAAAGCTACAACTGGGGCACCATTGCCGGTCCCATTTCGGTCTGGTCGCTGATCATTGCCGGCATTGTGCTGCTGGCCCTGTTTGTCCTCTGGCAGCGCCTGAACCGAGCCGAGCCGCTGCTGCCCCTGAAGCTCTTCCGGGACCGCAACTTCTCCCTGGCCAACATCTCCATCACCGGTATGGGCTTCGCCGTGACGGCGTTCTCCCTGCCGCTGATCCTCTTTGCGCAGAACGTGCGCGGCCTCAGCCCCACGCAGGCAGCCCTGCTGCTCGCCCCCATGGCGGTGCTGTCCGGTGTGCTGGCCCCGCTCGCGGGCAAAACCGTGCAGCGCGGCAATCCCAAGTTCATCGCCGTGTTCGGTTTTGCGGCCATGGCGGCGTCGCTGATCTGGCTCGGCGCCCTGCTCAGCCCGGATGTCCCCTACTGGCAGCTGGTCCTGCCGATGCTGCTGATGGGCCTGGCGAACGCCTGCATCTGGCCGTCCGTATCGCTGACCGCCACCCGTAACCTGGCGGCCAACGTCGCCGGTGCCGGGTCCGGCGTCTACAACACCACGCGCCAGTTCGGTGCGGTGATTGGCAGCAGCGCCATTGCTGCGATCATGCAGTCCCGCCTGACCGCGCATCTGGGCGGCGGGGCGGCCGACGGCGGCACCGCACCTGCCGCGGGCGCGTTCCCGGAGGCGCTGAAGGCCGGCTATTCCGAGGCCATGGGCCAGTCGCTGTACCTGCCGGCCGCTGTGATTGTCGTGGCGCTGCTGGCGTCGCTGTTCTACGCCAAGCCGGCTCCGCACCTCACCTCTGCCGGGGCCCGCAGCGCGAAGAGTCCCGCAGAGAACACTGTCGCCTAGCATTCCGCTTCTGCTGCCGCTTTCGGTTTCTGCTGCCGGTTCAAACCCGCAGCAGAAACGTAAACCGGCGGCAGAACCTCCGGGGTACGCTCGCCCCATGACTATGGTTTCCAAGTTCTTCGCCGGGGTGCTCTTGGCCAACGCTGTACCGCACGGCGTCAGCGCCGTGCAGGGCCGGCAGTTTCCATCACCGTTTGCCTCGCCGCCCGGCGTAGGCCTCTCCGGTCCGGTAACCAACGCCGCCTGGAGTGCCGTCAACGCCGTGGGCGGCGCCGCGCTGCTGGGCCGGGGCGGACTGGACCAGCGGAACCGCGCGGCCGTGACCGCCGGAGCCGTGGCGATGGGTTTCTTCCTGGCGCATTACTTCGGGAAGAACAGCAGCCATTCTGCAACCGGGACCGGCGCCGGCGCGGGCACCGGCGCCGACCCCGTACCCGGGCCCGGGCCGGCGGCCGGCTAGACCGTACCCCTGCCGGCGGGCCCGGCCGCGGTGAGCAGCAGCCCGGACCGCGGGATTGAGGGCAGCTGGGACAGCGAGATGCTCAGGTCCTGCGCCGGAACCCCGTACCCGCCTTCGGCCAACAGCCGCACGGCGGTTTTCACCAGTTCCAGGGTCAGCCCCTCCCCCGGGCAGCGGTGGGCCGTGGACACCTGCCCGGCACCCTGCGGCACCAGCCGGTAGGGGTTGTCATCCCAGGTGCGGAACCGTTCGGGGCGGAAAGCCTCCGGATCCGGCCACAGCCGGGAATCGTGGTTGGTGCCGTAGATATCCAGCATCACCCAGGAACCTGGCCGGAAGTCGTGGCCGTTCCAGGAAAAGTCCTTCAGCACAGTGCCGGCGATGGCCGGGAAGAACGGATAAAAGCGCCGGACCTCCTGCGCAAACGGCTCCAGGTCGGCTCGGTCCTCGTCGCTGCCGCCGGCGAACTGCTGCCGCCACTGCGGGTGTTCCACCAGCGCCGTGCCGGCGAAGGTGATGAAGCGGGCCACGGCCACAATCGGGCGCAGCACGTTGAGCAGTTCCACCGCAGCAATGTCCACCGGCAGCAGCTGCCCCTCCGGGTCCCGGTGCCCGGCTACCAGGCCGGCGGCCGACGTCGGCGACACCTCCAGCGAACCGGAGCGGATGGCGCTGACGATTCCCTGCGCCCATCTCTCGGTACTGCGGCGGCGCAGCTGCGCCCACCAGTTGGCCGGGCCGAAGGACCCGGCCTGGTCCACCATCAGGCCGAACTCGGCGGCCCGCCGGTCCACCACGGCGTCGGGCTGCGGGATGCCGGCCCATTCGCACGCGGCGGCGGTAAGCATCCAGCGGGATTCCTCGTGCAGCACCACGGGTTTCCCGGACCAGCCGGCGGTGCGGCGGCACCACACGTCCTCAAAGATGGAGCCGATCCGGGCAATGGACTCCGGTGCCATCATGGCCGTGAACATAGCCTTGCGGTGATGATGCGCGGCGCCGTCGAGCGTCTGGACGCTGCCCTTGTCCTGGAGCAGGTGCACCACAGTGGGCGGCAGGGCGCCCTTGCGGCTGAACCGGTCGCCGTCGTAAAAGATCTGCGCCGCTTCGGCACCGCGCATGCAGTACACGGGGCGGCCGGCAATCCGGGTCCGGAACAGGTCGGTGCCCAGGCGGTCGCAGCGGGATGAAATGAACGTGTAGCCCTCGCGCAGGAAGGCCAGGGAGCTGTCCGGTGCGGGCAGTTTCGGAATCAAAGGACGTCCTCGATAGTCAGGGTGCTTTGTTTCCCAGCCTACCGAGGGGCCCGCCGCGGCGGGAATCAGCCGGTGCGCGGCTTGCCCGGCTTCCCCGGCGGTGCCCGGGCACGGCAGGACCGGGCGCCGTGCTGCCGCGCCCGGTTCTGCCGGTCATGCCGCCCCCGGGGCCGCTACTCCTTCTTGAGCTTGTCCTGCGCGCTGCCCGCTGCCTTCTCCACGGTGTTGGGCACCTCCGTGGTGCCGTAGAACCGTACATCGGGGTGGGTGGGCGGCGGCATGGGGGCCGATGTCGTGGGTCCGTCGTGGTAGCTGAACTCACCGTGCCCGTCGGGGGTGGGGCCCTTCGCCCAGGAGCCCTCGGACGCATGCTGGCCGTCGGAGAAGTTCAGGTACTGGTAGGACACCTCCCGGTATTCCTTGCTCAGCGGGAAATTGCTGGGGACCGGAAGCTGTTCCATGTTCTCCGCCTGAAGTTCCAGGGCCGCGGTGGTCCACTGGTTCTGATGCATGGTGTCCCGCGCCAGGAGGAAGGACAGCAGGTCCCGGATTCCGTGGTCATCGGTCATGTGATAGAGCCGGGCCACGGCAAGGCGGCCCTGCATCTCGATGTTGGCGTTGGAGGTGAAGTCGGCCAGCATGTTGCCGCTGGCCGTGACGAAACCGCCCGTCCACGGGTTGCCGTTGCTGTCCACCGGGCGGGCACCCGCACCGGCAACAATCGCGTGCTGCACGTCCATGCCGCCCATCACTGCCGCTACCGTCGGATCGGATTGGACGGCGTCATTGGTAATTCCCAGCGGAGCCTTTTCCAGCAGCTGGGCAATCATGATGGCAAGCATTTCGACGTGGCCCATTTCCTCTGCGGCGATGCCGTAGAGCAGATCCCGGTATTTGCCCGGTATATGGGAGTTCCACGACTGGAAGCCGTACTGCATGGCCACAGTGATTTCACCGTACTGGCCGCCCAGGACCTCCTGTAGCTTCCGGGCATAAACGGCGTCTGGCTTGTCCGGGGTGGACTTGAACTGGAGTTCCTGTTTATGGAAAAACATGCAATTCCTCCGCACCTTGGGGACCGCCGCGCGAGACAGAACCCGCATGTCGGGAGCCGCGGCCGGTCACGGTGGTCCCAACGTAGACCGATGGCCGGAGGCATGGAAGAGCAAAGCGGACGCTGCCCGCCCCGAAAAGTGAAACCGTCCGTAGAGACCGGGTAAACCGGTTCCGGGCAGGTAGTGTGCTTGCCATGGTCTCCCCGGAACATCCCGAAACCCCTGCCCCGCCGGCTTCCGGCATCTCCGGCGACGGCGCCTCCTCCGCCTCCTCCGCATCCGGCACCGCCGCGGCCGGCGCCAAGGTCGACGTGAGCGACGACTTCGCCGTCCGCCGCCACACGCTGCCCTCAGGCCGGGAATACACCACCACCGCCGGCCGGCTGGTGTTCCGCAAGGAAGAGGTCAAGGACGGCAAGTCGGACGGCTTTCGGCCCAAGGCGGAAATTTTCATGGTCGCCTACACTGCGGATGCTCCCGAGACCGGCCCCAACCGCCGTCCGGTGGTGTTCGCTTTCAACGGCGGGCCCGGGTCCGCCTCGGTCTGGCTGCACATGGGCCTGCTCGGTCCGCGGATGGTGGTTTCCGGCGACGCCGGTGCGCTGGCTCCGCCGCCGTTCGGCCTGGTCGACAACCCGGACACCCTGCTCGAGCACGCGGACCTCGTGATGATCGACCCGGTGAACACCGGCTTCTCCCGCGTAGTGGACGGCAACGACGCAGGCGAGTTCCACGGCTTCGAAGAGGACCGGGACCTGGTGGCGGAGGTGATCCGGCTATGGACCACCCGCAACAACCGCTGGCTGAGCCCCAAGTACCTTGTGGGCGAGTCCTACGGCACCCTGCGCGCCGTCGCTGTGGCGGGGAAGCTGTTTGATGCTTACGGTTTGGCGGTCAACGGCCTGGGCCTGGTCTCCACGGTGCTGAACATGGCGACCCTGGATTTCGCGCCGGGCCGGGACACCCCGTATCCGCTGCACCTGCCCACGTACGCCGCCATTGCGCACTACCACGGCCGCCATCCGGGCCGGGAGCTGGCCGACGTCGTGCGGGAAGCCGAAGAGTACGCGTCCGGGGACTACGTGCTGGCCCTGCACAAGGGGTCCCGGCTGGGCGCGCAGGAGTACGACGACGTCGTCCGCCGGCTCGCGGAAATCACCACCCTGAGCGAGGGGTTCATCCGCCGCACCAACCTGCGCTGGGACTACTCCATGTTCTCGGCCGAGCTGCTGCGGGAAGAGAACCTGGCGGTGGGCCGAATCGACGGGCGGTTCACCGCGGCGCCGGCGCACCAGCAGGACTGGATCAACTGGGACGATCCGAGCATGACGGCAATCAACGGTCCCTACTCGGCAGCGGTCAACCACTATCTGCGCGCCGAACTGGGTTACGAGAATGACCTGCCCTACGAAATCCTTACCGGCCGGGTCCAGCCGTGGAGCTACAAGAGTTTCGAGGGCGTCCCGGTGGATGTCACCGGCACCCTGGAACGGTTGCTGGTGCACATTCCGGCGCTGCGGGTGCATGTGGACTACGGCTATTACGACGGCGCGACCCCGCATTTCGCCGCGGAATACGTATGGGCGCACCTGCGGATGGACGACGCCGCCCGGGCCCGGTTCAGCCACCACTACTACGAGGCCGGGCACATGATGTACGTGAAGCCCGAGTGCCGGGTGGATCAGCTGCGGAACCTGGCGGAATTCGTGACCGCGGCGGAGTAGTCGGGGCGGGGGCAGCGGGCCTCTAGGCCTCGGGCTTGCGGAAAAGTGCGGTGAGCAGGAACGGTTCTCCAAACAAGGGCGAGTCTTTGCCCTGGGGAATCATGGGCCGAATCGCGATTTCTTCGAAGTCCTCGAAAATCCAGCGGAGATCTGCCGGGCTGAAGGCCATGCCCGCCTCGAACTGTCCGTCCCGGTACAGCTGGTCATCGGGGAGCTCGGTTCCCATCTGCTCGCTGGCGAAACAGGCCAGGCCGAAGTAGCCGCCCGGGGCTAGCGTGCGCTCAAGCAGCTGCAGGTAGCTGATCCGCCGGTGCGGCGGAAGATGGTGGAGGCAGCCGGAATCGTAGACCAGTCCGTAAGGTCCGGGGATTGCCTCCGGCGGGAGCGTGAATGCGTCGCCACAGGTGAAAGCGACGTCGAGATTCCGGTCCCGGGCCCGTTCCTTCCTCCACTCGACCGCGGTGGACGAGAGGTCCACGGCGTCGACAGTGCAGCCCTGCTCCGCGAGGAACAGGGCGTTGCGTCCCGGTCCAGAGCCCAGATCCAAGACCCGGGTTGGTCCGCGCAGGGTGTTCCGGACCAGTGCGGCAAGGTTTTCATCCGGTTTGTCCGCGAAGAACGGGACCGGACGGCTCCGGTCGGAGTAAAAGGAGTTCCACCATGCTCCCCCGGCCGTTTCGGTCCACCGCACTGCGTCCTGGACAAACAGGCCGTCCATCAAGGTGAGGAGGTCCTCCACTGCCCGGAGACGGCGGTTGATCCCGGGCTCATTCATGTCCAGAGCCTACTGGTCCGTGCTGGGGCGCGGGAAGGGTGCTGCCGCCTGGGAAGGGTGCTGCCGGCCCGGGAAGGGTGCTGGCGGCACCGGTACCGGCCGGTCGCCGTCGTCGACCTAGCGGGTCGCGAAGTGCACCCAGACGCCCGCACCCCAGATACCGCCGGCGGTTAATGCCAGCGCGAGTTCGGCCAGGATGCCGATCCCCATGGCCTTCAGCGTGGCCAGGCTGGAGGACCATGCGGTGCGCAGGTCCCGCTGGCGCAGCCACTCGCTCAGCAGCAGGCCGACGGCGAATCCCACGAACAGCCCGACGGCCGGGATGGTGAACATACCCACGACGCCCAGCACCACACCAGCGACGATGGAGCGGGTGGGGATTTTCCGTTCCTTCAGCCGCCTCCCGGTGAGGAACGTGCTAGCGAGCATGCCGGCGACCAGCAGCACCGCGCCGATCCCGAAGGTCCACCAGCCGGCCGGACTCTGCACGCCGTAGGCCCAGCCCAGCAGGGCAATGATGATCAGGATGCTGCCTGGGAGCACGGGCACCACAATGCCGGTCAGCCCTACGGCGATCACCAGGGCTGCGACGAGGGTTATCAGAAGGTCGGGATCCATGGCACCAGTCTTCCACCGGTTCTTCCCGACCCGCGCATTTTGGTTCCGGGGGTGGTTTGGCGTCCGGTTTGGGATTCTGCTGCCAGTTTGGGCTTCTGCTGCCGGTTTGAAGTGGCAGGGAATTCCCAAACCGGTCGAATTTCCCCAAAACGGAGCGAAAACGGAGTGATTCGGCCGAGCGGTGCCCCCTGACTCCGTGGAACGCGCCGCCGCGACGTTCATAGTGCAGCAGATGCTCCTTGGGGACCGGTTAGGCCGCATCTGCTGCACACTGAATGGGTTTGACGGCTTGCGGGGGGGGGCGCCAGATTGCCGCGACGGGATGCGGGCGGGTTCGTTCACCGGGTGCCGCGACGGGATGCGGGCGGGTTCACCGGGGTAGGTCATGTGCCCGGGACGTGTTGCCGCCAGTCTGGGATTCTGCCGCCGGTTTGGGAATCCGCCGCCGGTTTGGGATTCTGCTGCCGGTTTGGGAAATCCCTCCGCTGCGCAGTGGCAGGGAATTCCCAAACCGGTAGATTTTCCCCAAAACGGAGCGATTCGGCGGCCCGGTGCCCGGAAATTCCGCAAACTGCCCGCCACGCCGGGTGGAGAAATTAGTAAGGATGCTTATATGGTGGCATCTTCAGCCCGAATCACCGGACGGAAAACAGGAGATGCAGTAATGAGCACCGAACCAGGGAACACCTCTAACGCTTCCGCGGCCGGCCGCGGCGCCGCTGACGGCGGTCCGATGCGGGACCGCTCAGACCGGCCCGCTGCCGATGACGCCGCCCGCACTGCCCCGGAACACGGCACCGAAGATACCGGCACCAGGGTGATCCGCACGGACTCCGCACCTGCAACCACTCCGGTTGAGGGTACCGGCCGCCACACGGGCAGCCACACGGCCCAGCCCGCGGACGGATATGAGGAAACGCGGGTTGCACCGGCCGCTTCGAATGAGCACCCGACCGCTGGCCACACCGCCGACGAGAACACCCGTACGCGCGCGGTCCCCGCCACCGAGGACACCGCCACGCGCGCGGTCCCCGCGACGGACTCCCGCCACGCCGAAGACACCCGCACGCGGGTTGCCCCGGTAACGGCCAGCCGGGACCTCCCGGAGGAGACGGACCACAACCGGCACACCGACCGCGCAGACCGGGATGTACGCGACGCCCACGGCACCCGCCACGACGACGCCGACCGTGACGGCGTGGTCCGCGAAGCTGCCCTCCCCAACCGGGAAGCACTGCTGGCCCGGGAAAAGGAGCGCTTCGGCGGCATGAAGTTCGGCTCGGCCTTCTTCGGCTGGCTGACCGCCACCGGCATGGTGGTGCTGCTTTCGGCACTGGCCGCGGCTATCGGCGCCGCCATCGGCCTCTCCGCTGAAACGAATTTGGGTGCGGCACTGGAATCAGCCGCCGCCAACCAGTCCGCGGGCATCATCGGCGCCGTCATCATGCTTGTGGTGCTGCTGCTCTCCTACTACGCCGGCGGCTACGTGGCCGGCCGGATGGCACGCTTCAACGGGCTCAAGCAGGGACTCGCCGTCTGGCTGTGGGCACTGATCGCCGCCGCCGTCGTCGTCATCCTCGGCCTGATCTACGGCAGCGACATCCGCAGCATCAGCCAGCTGAACTCCGTGGCCCCGCTGCCGGAGAACCTGGAGAACGTGAGCGCCGGCACCTGGCTTGCCGTGGCCGCGAGCCTGGTGGTCACCCTGATCGGCGCCATCCTGGGCGGCCTGGCCGGAATGCGGTTCCACCGCCGCATTGACCGCGCCGACTTCCGCACCGAAGAGACGGTTAGCCGCTAATACCCAGCGCACAACACACAGGAAGGGCCCCGCAGCTGCGGGGCCCTTCCTGTGGTTAAGCGGAAACCAACGCTTACGGCGCGGGGGTGCCGCCGTTGACGTTCAGCGTCTCGCCGATCACGTAGCTGGATTCCGGGGAGGCCAGGAAGACGTAGGCCGGAGCCAGTTCGGTCGGCTGGCCCGCGCGGCCCAGCGGAGTGTCCTGGCCGAAGGTCGGCAGGGCGTCCTTCTGCTGTCCGTCCGAAGGCTGCAGCGGGGTCCAGAACGGACCCGGTGCCACGGCGTTCACGCGGATGCCCTTGGGTGCCAGCTGCTGGCCCAGGCCCTTGGTGAAGTTGTTGATCGCGGCCTTGGTGCTGGCGTAATCCAGCAGGTCAGCCGAGGGCTGGTAGGCCTGGATCGAGGTGGTGTTGATGATGCTGGAACCGGCGGGCAGGTGCTTCAGTGCTGCCTTGGTTACCCGGAAGAACGAGTAGATGTTCGTCTTGAAGGTGTGGTCCAGCTGCTCGTCGGAGAGATCCTCTAGGTTCTCCACGGCAATCTGCTTGCCGGCGTTGTTGACCAGGATGTCCAGCCCGCCCAGGGCAGACACCGCATCTTCCACCAGCTTGCTGCAGTACGCGGGGTCCTTCAGGTCGCCGGGCAGCTTCACGAGCTTGCGGCCGGTTGCCTCCACCACCTCGGCGATGTGCGCGGCGTCGGGCTCCTCTTCGGGGAGGTAGGAGATGGCGACGTCGGCACCCTCACGGGCGAAGGCGATAGCCACGGCCGCACCGATGCCGGAATCGCCGCCGGTAATGAGTGCCTTGCGGCCCTCGAGCCGTCCGGTGCCGCGGTAGGTGTCCTCGCCGTGGTCCACATGCGGAGTCATGTCCTTGTCCAGGCCCGGCTCCGACTGGTCCTGCACCGGCGGAGCGATGCTCGGGTAGCGGTCCACGGGGTTCTGGAAGGTGTACTGGTCCGTCTTGTTGCCGTTTGTCATAGAAGTTCCCACTTTCGGTAGGTCAGTCCATTCGGGCGGTCCGGATACGGGCCGCCGTAAAAGGCGGTCACTCACGCTAACGTAAGTATGCTTATCACCCTATGCCCGGCCCCGGCTCCGGCTCAAGTCGGGAGCCGACGACGGCGAACGGGTGGCCAGCAGCGCCAACACGGCCACCAGCCCGGAGCCGCACATCACCAGGGCCAGCGGCAGAGCGGTGTCTTCGCCTGCAATGCCGGTCAGCGGGGAGACCAATGCACCGAACAGGAACTGTCCGCTGCCCAGCACGGCCGAGCCGCTGCCGGCGGCGAACCCCGCCTCGGCCAGGGCCAGGCTGGTGGTGTTGCCCATGATGAAGCCCACCGAAGAGGCGGCCAGGAAGATCGGCACGGCCAGCAGCAGCGGCGGAACATCGAGCAGCACCAGGAGCAGCAGCACGGCGGACGCACCCAGCAGGACCGGAACGGCGATGCTGACAGTACGGCGCGGCGGCACCGTGCGGGCCAGCCGGGCGGAAATGAATCCGGCCAGCACCAGTCCAAGGGCATTAATGCCGAAGGCCACCCCGTATCCGGCCGGAGAAAGGCCCATCAGGGACTGGTAAATGAACGGGGACGCGGAAATATAGCCCATCAGCACGCCGAAGGTGGAGGCGAACAGCACCGCGTAACCTACAAACCGGCGGCGGCGCAGTACCGAGGCCAGGCCGCCCAGGATCGGCCCGCTGCTGCGCTTTTCCGCCGGCCGGGTTTCCCGCACGACGCCGGCCACCCCGGCCAGCATGGCAGCGGCCAGGCCCGCCAGCACCCAGAGCACTCCGCGCCAGCCGACGCTGCCGGCCAGGATGCCGCCAACGGTGGGGGCGAGCACCGGTGCAACGCCGCCGATGGTCATGAGCAGGCTGAAGGTGCGGGCCGCGGCAGGCCCGGAGGTCAGGTCCGCCACGATGGCACGGGCAATCACGACGCCGGCGGAGGCAAACAGGCCTTGGAAGAGCCGGCCCGCAATGAGCACCGGCAGGTTCGGGGCCACGGCGCAGACCACTGAGGCGAGCACAAACAGCACCGAGCCGAGCAGCAGCGGACGGAACCGGCCGTACCGGTCCGAGAACGGCCCAAAGACCAGCTGCCCGGCGGCCATGCCGATGAGGAACGCGGTGAGGGTGAACTGCACCCCTGTGGCCGAAGCGCCCAGCTGGTCCGCCATCTGCGGGAAGGAGGGCAGGTACAGGTCGGTGGCAAACGGGCCGGTGGCCGAGAGCAGGGCGAGGACCAATAGGAGCCCGGTGGTCATGGCGGTGGTTGTCCGGGCGGATCCGGGTAGGGCAGGCATATGCCACATCCTATTTGGCCCGGGCCGCCGTGCTCTGGCCATTACCGCTTCATGAAGCGCACACTGCTGGGTATCTGGACGCAAACATTGGAAGGAGCCCCCATGGCTGAGGCACACCGGAAACGGATTGTGGTGGGCATGGACGGCTCGGAGGAGTCCATTGCCGCACTGCGCATGGCGGCCCGGCTCGCCGAGCTGCTCGGCTGCCGGATCCAGGCGGTCACTGTCTGGGAGTACCCGGCCATGCTGGCCATGCCGTTTCCCACCTCCGAGTTCTCACCGCGGGTGGAAGCGGAGCGGGCACTGTCCGAGGCGGTGGACGCCGCGTTCGAGGGCAGCGGAGCTCCGGAGGACCTCACCCAGGAAGCGGTGGCCGGCCAGCCCGCTCGGGTGCTGATGGAAGCCAGCCGGGGAGCGGAAATGCTCGTGGTGGGCAACCGCGGCCGGGGCGGTTTTGCCGGGCTGCTGCTTGGCTCCGTGAGCGCCGCGGTCGCGTCCCACGCCTATTGCCCGGTCCTGATTGCCCGGCCGCACCGGGACTAGCGGGCACCGGCTGGCCCGGCCTTTAGTGCCCGGCGGGTGCCTTGCGCAGCAGCACGACGGCGCCGGCAGCGGCCGCCACCATCACCAGCACGCCGATCAGCGAGGTCAGGCTGACACCCGAGTCGAACGCGGCCTGGGCCGAGTGCAGCAGGGCCGAGGCACTCTCCGCCGGAAGGGACTGCGCCGCGTCGAAGGCTCCGCCCAGGGTTTCCCCGGCGGAAGCCGCCTGCTCGGGGCTCAGCCCGTCCGGCACGGTGACGTGGGTGCGGTAGGCGGAGGTGAGGATGCTGCCCAGTACGGCGGTGCCCAGCACGGAGCCGATTTCGTAGGCGGTCTCGGAGATCGCCGACGCGGAGCCGGCCCGGGACGGCGGCACGCTGGCCAGGATCAGGTCATTGGAGATGGTTTCCGCTGCGCCCACGCCAACGCCGAGGAACAGGAACGCCACCACCAGTTCCATCACGGTGACCGATTCTCCGGCGAAGAACACCAGGGCGTAGCCGGCCGCGTTGAAGAGCAGGCCGCCGGCCACCACGTAGGCGGGCTTCAAGTGCTTTACCAGCGGTACCACGGCCAGGCCGGTGATGATGGTCAGCACCAGTCCGGGCAGCATGGTCAGGCCGGCTTCGATGGGCGACTGCCCCACCACCAGCTGCAGGTGCTGGGAGAGGAAGAAGATGAAGCCCACCATGGCGAAGAGGCTGAGCAGGTTGGCGCTGATGGAGCCGGTGAAGATGGGGTTGCGGAACAGCCGCACATCCAGCATTGGCTTCTCGCGGTGCAGTTGGCGGCGCACAAACAAGGTGCCGAGCACCAGGCCGGCGAGGATGATCGGCAGGCCGTGCACCACGCCGTCGTGCGCGAAGGTCTTGATGCCGTAGGTGATCGAAAGCATCGAACCCATAACCAGGACGACGCCGAGGATATCGACCGCGCCGGGGCTCGGGTCCTTGGATTCGGGCAGCAGGATGGGACCGAAGATCAGCAGCGGCAGCAGCACGGGGATGGAGAGCAGGAAGACCGAGCCCCACCAGAAGTGTTCCAGCAGCACGCCGCCCACAATCGGGCCCAGGGCTGCGCCGCCGGAGAAACCGGCCGCCCAGATGGCCACCGCCACGCGGCGCTGGGAGGGCACAGTGAAGATGTTGCGGATCAGCGACAGGGTGGCGGGCATCAGCATGGCACCGAAGACACCCATCAGGGCGCGGGCCAGGATCAGCATGGTGGCCGAAATGGAGAACGCCGCCACCAGGGAGAGCACCCCGAATCCCACGCTGCCGATCATCAGCAGCCGCCGGCGTCCGATCCGGTCCCCGAGGCTGCCCATGGGAACCAGCAGTCCGGCGAGGATCAGGGCGTAAATGTCCACGATCCACAGCAGCTGCACACCGCTGGGGGCCAGCGCCTGGGACAGCGACGGGATGGCGAAGCTGAGCACGTTGTTGTCGATGGAGATCAACAGAACCGGCAGCATCAGGACAGCAAGTCCCCACCATTCGCGCTTACCAGCGCGCGTTTCTGCGGGCCTTTCCTGAACCGCCAGCACGGCATCCTCCTTCTGAAGTGTTTGGATTTCGTGAGGGAAAACCTCGACTAGTTACTGTACCGTCTAGACTGTATGGTTCCAAATGCCCGCATTGGAGTCCGCTCATGGCGTAGCGTAAAAGCATGCCCAACTCTCGTCCCGCCCGGGACCGTATCCTCGATGCCTACGAGGAACTGCTGATCAATGAAGGCCCCCGCGGTGCCACCCTGGACGCCGTGGTGGCACGCGCCGAGGTCTCCAAGGGTGGCCTGCTGTACCACTTCAAGAACAAGGAAGCGATGGCCGGGGCGCTGATCGAGCGGCTGCGCGAGCTGGCCGACGTCGACCTGCAGGCCATGCGGGAGGATCCCGAAGGCCCCGCCCGGTACCTGGTCCGCAGCTCCGTATATGTGGGCAGCCCGCTGGACCGGGCGCTGATCGGCGTGGTCCGGCTGGCGCAGGCTTCGGATCCCACGGCCTCCGACCTGCTGCAGCAGATCCACGGCAGCTGGTTCGACATGGTGCAGCAGGAAGTGGGCGATCCGGCCATCGCCCGGGCCATCACGCTGCTGGCCGACGGACTGTATTACAACGAAGGACTGCCCGGCGGCTGGCCCCAGTCCACACGGGACAACCGCTCGAGCTCCGTGGGTGACCTGCTCCAGATTGTGGATGTCCTCAAGGACCACGCCCAGCCCGCCAAGGCCTAGCCGCACACCTGGCCGGCCGCGGCGTGGCAGCGCGGCTGCGGCCACGGCCTCTGCCACAGTAGGTGCCATGGAAACCCGACTGAGCACAGCTGACCTTTATGACGAGCGCGGCGACGAGCTGGCCTCCGTGTCCCTGCAGTTCCAGGACCTGGGCGGACACACCGCCTTCACCGGCCCCATCCGGACCGTGCGCTGCCTGGAGGACAACGGCATCATCAAGTCGCTGCTAAACTCCCCGGGCGAAGGCGCGGTCTTGGTGATCGACGGCGCCGGCTCGCTGAACACCGCGCTGATGGGGGATCTGATTGCCGGGGCCGCCGTGGAGAACGGCTGGGCCGGCGTCGTGATCAACGGCGCCATCCGCGACCGCTCCGCCGTCGCCAAGCTGCCGCTGGGCGTGAAGGCGCTGGGCTCCAACCCGCGCAAGAGCGCCAAGAACTCTGTCGGCGAGGTGGATGTGCCCGTAGAGTTCGGCGGCGTCACCTTCCGTCCCGGCGCAACGCTCTACGCCGACGATGACGGCATCCTCGTCGAGCCCTAGGAGAACCGATGGCAAACGTCCTGCTCTTCCACCACGCCCTGGGCCTGACCGCGGGGATGGACGCCTTCGCTGAGGTGCTGCGCGAGGCCGGGCACACCGTGACCGTGCCGGACCTCTATGACGGGCGGGTCTTCGGGAACCTGGACGAGGGGATCGAGTACGCCGCCGAGCTCGGTATGGACACCGTCGAAGAGTTGGGCGTACGGATTGCCGACCGGTTTCCGCCGGAGATGGTCTACATCGGTTTTTCACTCGGCGTGATGCCGGCGCAGCGGCTGGCGCAGACCCGGCCCGGCGCCCGCGGTGCGGTGCTGGTCAGTGCGTGCGCACCGCTGGGCACCTTCGCCGACAGCTGGCCAGAGGCCGTTCCGGTGCAGGTCCACGGCATGGACGCCGACCCGTACTTCGTGGAGGAGGGCGATCTGGACGCCGCGGAGAACCTGGCCGCGTCCAGCCCGGACGCGGACCTGATCCTGTATGCGGGCGCAGCGCATCTGTTCGCGGACATCAGCCAGCCGGACTATGACATGGACGCCGCCTTTGCCCTGACCCGGATGGTGCTGCGGCTGCTGGACCGGGCGGACGCGGCCGGCTGACCAGCTGGTGAGACACCGCCGCTGGTCAGCCGGCTACAAACCGCTTAGGCGTTCCACAGCCCGTAGGAGTCGGCCAGCGAGGAGATCTTCTGTGCACGGGCCAGGCGCGGCAGGTAGGAGCCGTCGCCCACCACGGCGCCGGCCGCGTGCGCTTCGAGCAGCTCGTGCGCCCAGGTGATTTCGGATTCGCTTGGCGACAGTCCCTGGTTGATGAAGTCCGCGGCCTCGGGCATCAGGCAGAGCTTGCCGGTCATCCCCATGCTCTGGGTGACCTTGCAGGCGTCCAGCAGCTTCTCGCCCAGGGCGCCGACGGTGGGGCCGTCGATGGGGCCGGGCAGCTGGCCCACGCGGGAGGCGACCACGAGCTTGGAGCGGGCATAAGCCAGGGCCATCGGCTCGTCCGAGGCGCCGGTGTCGCGGCGGAAGTCGCCGACGCCGAAGGCGAGCCGGAAGGTGCCGGGTGCGCTGGCGATGGCGGTGGCGTTTTCAATGCCGAGCGCGGATTCCACCAGGGCGAGCACCGGGGTGCCGGCCTGCAGCCGCATGGCGGTGTGAGTGACCTGCTCGGGCTTTTCGGTCATGGCCAGCATGACGCCGCGCAGGCCCGGAGCCTTGGACAGGGCGGCCAGGTCATCGGCCCAGTAATCGGTTTCGATGCCGTTGACCCGGACCCAGGCGGTCATGCCGGTGGACAGTGCCTCGACAACGCGTTCACGGGCTTCGGCCTTGCCGGGCGCGGGGACGGCGTCTTCCATGTCGAAGACCACGGAATCAGCCTCGGAAGCGAGCGCCGGTGCAAAGTTCGCTTCGTCGGCTGCGGAGGCCAGCAGCCAGGAACGGGAGAGTTTTGCGGGGAGCGCAGCCGCGCGGCTGTTTCGAAATGGGGCCATAAGTAGACCCTACTTTCAGGGCGCACGGTTCCTAAAATGCGACGGCCGTCATTGTGGGCACCCTCACCTGTGTGACGCCGGTATCAGTAGGGTCCCTCCTCATTGGGCGCGCCGGGCCCTCTGTTCGCCGCCTACCTTCCCGGTATCTAGTCAGCCTCACGGAAGAGAACACAGACGGAGACCACGATGACTGCAAGGCTACCGATGATGGCGAAGATGGCTACCGCAGGCAGTCCGGCTATGGCCGCGAGAGACATATCAGAAACAACCAAGCCAACACACGCGCCAATAAGAAGTGCGGGAACCGGTCTTGAGCGTACGCGGTGCTGGATGACCATTATGATTCCCAAGGCCAGCACAGCCAAGGCAGCAGTCAAATGAAGAAAGATCACAAACCCGGTCGAATCGTTAGAAGGCATATACGGGTAAGCGACCAGTCCCATAAACATAAAGATGCTCCAACATCCGAGGAGTATCCCTAGAACGCCGGCGGCAATCCCCAACCCTGAGGATATGGGACGTACTTGACGCGGAGAGGGGTGGTGATAAGCCCCTGGCTCCTGGACATAAACTGGCTGCTGGACATAAACAACTTGCTGGCCTGGCTGCAAATACACGATCGGTGGGGTGACCGGATATGCAGGGGGAATTGTTGGCTGGTGCGGGTTACCGGAAACGTTTTCCATGTTGCCTTTCGAGATTAGCGTCGCACCGTTTCGGAGGCGTAAAAACCAAATCCTACAGTGCACCACCATGAGAAACTGCGAAACACATCGATGTCCGATATGACCCTGCCTATGCGTCCCCGCGGCGGAGCAGCCGGCCGCGCGGAACGGCCGGATCGACGTCGGTTCCCGCCAGCAGCGTACGGCGCACGACGCCGGTGAGCTGCTTTCCGGCGTAGGGCGTGATCGGGTTCCTGTGTAAGGCCGCCGGGTCCACGGTGAAGGACTCCTCGGCGGCGAACACCGCGAAGTCGGCATCGTTGCCCGCCCGGATGGCGCCCTTGTTGACCAGCCCGGCCAGCGCAGCCCGGCAGCCATCCAGTGCAGCACCTGGTCCAGGCCGATGCGCGGGTGCGGGCTTCGGTCCAGATCAGGGCCAGGCCCAGCTGCAGGGAGGACACCCCGCCCCAGGCCGCACTGAAGTCCCCGTACTCCGGGTCCTTCAGCTCCGCGGTGCTGGGTGAATCCGGGCGGGTGCCCGTATCCGCACCCCAAGTCAGCCCACACCGGCGCCGGGATCCTCCAGCCAGGCAAACGCGTTCCGCAGCGGTGCCCGGTACTCCAGGGACACCTCCCCGCGGTAGCCGCCAGCCCGGAGGTCGGAGATCCACTGCGTCAGCGGCAGCTGCCCGGTACCCGGTGCACCCCGGCCGGGCGCATCGGCTATCTGCACGTGCCCGAACCGGGCGGCGGCTCCGCCGGCCAGCAGCGCCGCGACGTCGTCGCCGTTCACGGCCAGGTGGTACAGGTCCGCGAGCAGCGCCGCGTTGTCCGTTCCGGCGCCGTGCAGGTCCGCGAGCACCGCGAAGACGTCCGCGGCGGTTTTCAGCGGATAGTCCGGGGCGCCGCTGAGTGGTTCCAGCAGCACGGTGCCGCCGAACGGTGCGACGGCGGCGGCAGCTTCGCGCAGGTTCCGCAGCGCTTCGGCGTCCTGCTCGGCCGGGGAATACTCCGGGCTGCGGTTGCCGTACAGGGCGTTGAACAGCAAGCAGCCCAGCCGTTCGCCGATCCCGGCCACCACCTGCACATTGGCGCGGAAGTCCGCCCCGCGGTGCGGCAGCGAGAGCAGCCCGCGTTCCCCGGCATCCATGGTTCCGGCGTCGAAATTCAGGGCGCCCAGCTGCACGCCGGAGTCGCGGATGGCTGCCTCGAAGGCGCGCACGTCCGCTTCCGGCGGGACGGGTTCGGCGAACGGCCACCAGAATTCCACGGTGTCGAACCCCGCCGCCCGCGCCGCGGCGGGACGTTGCAGCAGCGGCAGCTCAGTGAAGAGGATGGAGCAGTTGACCGAATAGCCGGTCCGGGCACCGCCGGCCCGGGCATCTCCGACCGGATCGGAAACAGGCCCGCTCATCGCCGGCCGCCCAGCAGGACCTGGCGGTTCACGTCCTGATAGAGGAGGTAGCGGAAGTTGCCGGGCCCGCCGGCGTAACAGGCCTGCGGGCAGAAGGCGCGCAGGGACAGGTAGTCGCCGGCTTCCACCTCCACCCAGTCCTGGTTCAGCCGGTACACGGCCTTGCCCTCCAGCACGTACAGCCCGTGCTCCATCACGTGGGTTCCGGCGAACGGGCTCACTGCCCCGGGTTCGAAGGTCACCACGTTCACGTGCATGTCATAGGCGACGTCGTCCACGGGGATCAGCGAGGTGGTGCGCCACTTGTTGTCCGCGCCCGGCATGCCCACCGGTTCAATCTCCGCCTCGTTGCCGAACACCGGCTGCGGGGTGCGCCCGGCCAGCGGCTGCCAGGCCTTGCGGATCCAGGCGAACGTGGCCGTTTCGTCCGTATCGTTGAAGGCGCCCCAGAGTGCTTCGGGCGGCAGGTAGGCGAACCCGCCCGGGGACAGGGGGTGGTCGGTGCCCAGCAGCCGCACGGTGAGCGTGCCATCCAGGACAAAGACGAAGGACTCCACTTCCATTTCCGGTTCCGGAGCACGCGAGCCGCCGCCCGGGCCCACCTCCACCAGGTACTGCGCGAACGTGGTGGTGCCGCCGGCCACCGGGCGATTCAGGATCCAGGTGCGGGTGTCCGTCCATTCGGGCAGGACGCTGGTGACAATGTCGCGCAGCACCCCGCGGGGAATCACCGTGTAGGCCTCAGTGACCACGGCCCGGCCGGTGGGCAGTTCGGTTTGGGCGGGCAGGCCGCCACCGGGGGCGTAGTAGCGCGGTGCGGAGGTATTCGGGGGCGGGGTGTTCGGGGGCGGGGTGTTCGGGGGCGGGGTGTTCGGGGGCGGGGTGCTCATGACTGGACCTTTTCGGAAGCAGCGAATCTGGCGGGCGGAGAGGGCGGCGACGAGGCCTTTGGATACGCCGGCGCCGCCAGTTCGACGCCGCGCAGCCCGGTGCCGTCCTGCACTTCGGCCTCGGTGACGCGGTGGCGGGTCATGGGTGGAGCAGTCCGTCCAGGCGCAGGATGGCGATATCGCGCAGCTGGGCAGCGATGACGGGCAGTTCTTCTTCTACCGTGTGCTGCAGGCGGTCCTGGAGCGAGGCCAGGATCTCCTCGGCGCTGCGGCCGGCGGCGCGGATCAGGAACACCCGGCCGAACCGGTCCTCATAGGCGCGGTTGCCTGCACCCAGCCGGTCCCTGACGCCGGACAAGCCGCTGACGGAGGCCTGCTCGCTGCGGGAAAAGGCGCCTTCAACCCCGGAGCCGGCCGGGCGCTCGCCGATCCGCGGATGGTGCGCCAGGGCGCCGTCGACTTCGGCTTCGGTGAAGTCCGGGGCCGCCAGTTCGGCAAAGCTCAGCAGCTCCCCGGCGGTGGCGAAGGGCCGGGCTGCGGCAATCTCGTTGCACCAGCGGGGAATGTCCAGGCAGGGGCGCAGCATGGCTTCCGCTTCAGCGAAACGTGCGGTGTTGAATGCGGTGAGGAAGTCCGGTCCGGACGCCCCGTGACCCGGGGCGTCCGGCGCTGGTTCTGAGGACACGGGTGTCAGCTTTCGCTAGGGCTGCGTCGGCAGCCGGCGCTGAGCGCCCTTGACCATCGGCTGCGCCGACTTGATTCGATCTTTCCGGCAGACGCAATTGATATTCCGGACAGTCTGGGCGAGCGCCGTCGAAGGTGTCAAGGATTTGTATAGGGGTCCGCGTACCGGACGTACTCTCCGGTAGGCGCCGTGCCGTTGAAGCTTGTCTCAGAACCGAACCGGCCGTCCAGCTGACAGCTCTGCTGCGTGCCGGAAAAGGCAACTTCGTTGAACCCGTAAGTGACATCCATCGACTGGCCCGGGGACAGCGTGATGGCGCCAATCTTCTGGCCCGCACTCCAAGTCTGCTCCTCGAAGGCATCAATGCCATGGTCCGACTTCAGGGTGGAGAGGACGTCCGTCAGGGAGACGGACTCGGGGACCTTGACGGAAGACGCGGCAGCAGCCATCCGGGATGCCGGAACCGGTGTGGCTTCTGTGGAGGAGTTGGTGAGGGTTGCCGATTCCCGCGGCGCTCCCATGCCGGGAATGACCGAACCGGGCTCGAAGACTGTTCGAATATCACCGGGTTCGCACTCGGTCATCGCGGCCGTTGCCGGCAGTGCCAGGACCGCGGAGCCGGCCAACAGGCCGGCGGTGGACAATAGGACGGCCGTTCTTTTCGTCGCGTTCTTCATGTCGCTCCTCTGTGTGCCGGGCTCTGTCCGGCACCTTCGGGAGCCCCCCACGTTACCGGCCGGTAGTTTTCTGTCAACACCGTCCGGCGTTTGCCCGGCGCGGGTTCCTGTGCCCTGGTCTGCTTCTCACAATGGAAGGCGATGGACGCCGACACCCGCCGGGATCTGAGCCTCTGGTGCATCTGGACGGCGTGCGCAGCCGGTCTGGTGCACGCTGCGTTCAGTCTGTACTGGGCGGTGGGCGGGCAGTGGCTGCTGGACACGGTGGGCCGCTGGGCGGTTGAGCAGTCCGTCTTGGAGCCGCTGCGGACCGGGCTGATCCTGGCAGTGGTGGCACTGATCAAAATTGCCGCTGCACATCTTCCGGTGGCCCTCGCCTACGGCCAGCTGTCCGTGGCGGGTTACTGGCGGGCAGCCTGCTGGGCCGGTGCGGTGCTGCTGGTGCTCTACGGCGGCGCCAACATGGCCGTCAGCCAGGCTGTGCTGAGCGGGCTGGTGCGCCCGGAAACCGGCTATGACAGGGCGGCAATGATCGGCCATGCCTGGCTCTGGGATCCGTTGTTCCTGCTGTGGGGTGCTGCGCTGCTCGGCTATCTGCTGCTCACCCGGACCGGGCCGCGGACCGGGCCCGCAGCCGGGAGCGATGCCGGGAGCGATGCCGACGCCGCACCCGGTTCGGGCTGACCTCCGGGGTATCCCGCCCGCCTGAACAGCGTGGTACGCTTCCCTGCAATTTGGAGGGTAGGCCGCAGTGTTGGAGATGCTCGAGGTGCTGGCGTCCGCAGGGGAACCATGCGTCGCAGCCACCATTGTGCGTGCTTCCGGATCGGTGCCGAGGCCGGTGGGCACCTCCATGCTCATCAGCGGCAGCGGGCAGGTCACCGGGTCGCTATCGGGCGGCTGCGTGGAAGCCTCCGTTATAGCAGTGGCCGAGGACGTGTTTGCGGACGAACGCGCGCGGCTGGAGGTCTTTGGCTACAGCGACGACGATGCCTTCGCCGTCGGGCTCAGCTGCGGCGGAACGCTGGACGTCCTGGTGGAGCCCGTGGCTGCGGGGACGTTCCCCGCGGTGGCCGGCGCCCCGTGCGCCCTGATCCGTGCGCTCCCCGCCGGAGACGGCGACGGCGCACGCCAGCTTCCGCTGCTGGTTGCCAGCCCCGCCGCTGCCGCCGCCCCGGCCGCACTGCTCGCCGCGCACGGCCCGGAGCTGGCCGCGCTGCTCAATGTCCGCCCAGAAGCTGCCCTCCCTAATGGTGTCCTGCAACGTGCCGCCGCCCGGCTGTCGCCCCTGCTCGCTGCGGGCCGCACCGGCGTCGTCGAACTGGACGGTCCGGGCAGCGGGACATGCGAAGGCAGCGCTCCCGCACTGTTCCTGGAGTCCCGGCTGGCCCCGCCCCGGCTGGTGCTGATCGGCGCCAATGATTTTTCGGCCGCCCTCGCCCGGCAGGGCCGGCTACTGGGCTACCACGTCACCGTCTGCGACGCCCGCCCGGTGTTCACCACCCCGGAGCGTTTTCCCGCCGCCCACTCGGTCCAGGTGCAGTGGCCGGACCAGTACCTGCGCGGGGAGGCGGCGGCGGGGAGGTTCGATGCCCGCACCGTGGTGTGCGTGCTCAGCCACGACGCGAAGTTCGACGTGCCGGCGCTGGTCGAAGCGCTGCGCCTGGATCTGGGCTATGTGGGGGCCATGGGCTCGCGCCGCAGCCACGACCAGCGCCTGACGGCCCTGCATGCTGCGGGGTTGGGCGCGGCGGAACTGCAGGCCCTGCACTCACCTCTAGGATTGGACATCGGCGCCGCTACGCCTGAGGAAACGGCTGTGTCCGTTTTCGCCGAGATCGTGGCCGCCCGATCCGGGACCGCTGCCAGCGGGCGGCCCCTGCGGGCCGTGAGCGGCCCCATCCACCCGCACACCTCATTAACCTCATAGGGACATCATGGACATATCCACCGTTTCCGAGCTGGTCCGCACCGCGGACCCGCAGCAGTGGCGCCCGGGCGATGCCTGGCTCGCCGGGGGCACGGTGCTGTATTCCAACGGAAGCGAAGACCTGCAGCGGCTGCTGGACATCACCGGCGCAGGCTGGGAACCGCTGACGGTGTCCGACGCCGGTCTGGAGATCGCTGCGACCTGCACCATCGCCGAACTATACGCATTTCCCGATGCCGTCCCCGCGGACCGCCAATGGCAGGCCCTGAAGCTGGTGCGGCCGTGCTGTGATTCCTTTGTGGCCTCCTTTAAGGTCTGGAATGTCTCCACCGTGGGCGGGAACATCTGCACCGGGCTGCCCGCCGGGCCCATGACCGCATTGACCGCGGCCCTGGACGGCGTGGCCCTGATCCACTCCCCCGACGGCACGTCCCGCCGGGTTCCCGTGGCCGAGCTGGTGGTGGGAGACTGCCGCACCGCGCTGGCACCGGGCGAACTGCTGCGCAGTATCAGCGTGCCCGCCGCCGCGCTGCGCGCCCGGACCGCGTTCCGGCAGCTGTCCCTGACCCGGCTGGGCCGCTCGGGGGTGCTGCTGATTGGTCGGCTGGATGAGGACGGCGGGTTCATCCTCACCGTCACCGCCGCCACCAAGCGCCCGGTCCAGCTGCGCTTTGCAACTCTGCCGGACGCGCCCGGGCTGCGCGCGGCATTGAACGAGACGATTGATGCCAGTCTCTGGCACGACGACG
This sequence comes from Arthrobacter sp. zg-Y750, assembly GCF_020907365.1. Taxonomy (NCBI): domain Bacteria; kingdom Bacillati; phylum Actinomycetota; class Actinomycetes; order Micrococcales; family Micrococcaceae; genus Arthrobacter; species Arthrobacter sp. zg-Y750. Next base: position 151,524 of record NZ_JAJJOC010000006.1, read on the forward strand.
TGCACGGCCTGCCGCAGTGGCGGCACTACATGACGGACCGGCTGGGCGAGGAAATCCGCGCCCAGCTCGCGGCACTGGAGCCGGCACCGGTTCCATAGCCGGAGCCTGCGGCAGCGCGGGCCTGCCCGGACGGAGGACTCGCTGGGGCCGCAGGCGCGAAGGTGATGGGCATTTCCCCGCAGTTTGTGCGTTTTCCCGCGCTGCGCACCGCGGGAAAATGCACAAACGGCGGGGATTTGGAGCGCGAAATGCCTACGGTTTGCGCGTTCCCTGCCGCTTGGGGAAATCCCTCCGCAGCGCACCGGCAGGGATTTCCCAAACCGGTCGGTTCAGGCTGTGGTGGTGCCGGTGCTGTTCCTGGAAAAGCTGATGACCGGGCTCTTCCAAGCCGCCCAGGCACTGACCAGGCCGGCTACGGAACACAGCCCGTAGAAAAATTCCGGTTGGACGCCTATCAGCCCGATGGAACTGTTACCCCCGAGGCTCAGGAACAGTCCGGACAGCGGCAGGGAGGTCAGCGGGACGAGGAGCAGGCATGCCCACGGCCGGATTCGTGGTCCGACGGCGGCCAGCAGCGCCGCGATTACCAGCAGTTCCAGGAACCAGAACGCCAGCCGCTGGTCATTGATCAGGTACGGCCCGCCCCAGAAGGTCCGCTGCGCGCCGCCTCCCTGCAGGTAGCTGGTTGCAGTGATGAGGACGCCCAGGGCCGGTGCACCGATGAACACATGCAGCCGTGCGGTCCGGACGGGGTTGCCCAGCAGTGCCAACAGGTTTGCGGCAGCGAAGAAGCAGAACACGAGCGGATGGACTTTAATGCTTGGCTCGGTCACCGCGAGGGTAATCCCCACGCCGACCGCGGCCGCGAGGGCGGCACCATGCAGGATCTTCGCGGTGGTCCGACGGTGTGCAGCCACAGCGCCGAAGGCCGTGAGGGTGAGGATAAACACGATCACCGCGGGGGTAGTGAAGGCCCCGAACGGATGATCCACCAAGTTGTAACTGTTCCACCGGAACCAGCGTCCGAGTTCGCCAAGGACCAGCATCACCAGCGCCAGCGAGGTGCCGCCGATGCAGCCGACGGCGGCCAGCCGGTCCCGGTGTCGTCGGGGCAGATACTGGTTCACCCGGGCCGCCGCTCCGTGCAGCACAACATGCGCCAGTTCGGACCGCGTGGCCTTTTGCCTTCCCTCGGCGGCAGCGACGTCGAGCATCACCCCGACGAGTTCCTCGCCGTGCCTGCTGCGCCAGCGGGACGGGTAGGCCCGCAGCATCTGGCGGTACCGGCGTTCCAGGGCGTCGCTCATGCCGTTGCCCCCTTGGCCCGCAGGCTCAGGCTTTGCCGGGCGGCGCTCGCCGCGGCGTCCATCCTTGCGGCCTCGACGTGCAGGGCTTCGGCCCCGGCATCCGTCAGCGCGTAGTAGCGGCGCAGGCGTCCGGCCACCACTTCCTCGCCGGCGTCCTGCACCAAGCCTTCCTCCTGCAACCGGTCCAGGCTGGTGTAGAGGCTGCCCGGCTTCAGTGCCACCCGCCCGCCGGAGAGTTTCTTGGTTTCGGTGAGCAGCGAGTAGCCGTGCTGCCTGCTGCGGGCCAGGGCTGTGAGGATCAGGAACGTGGGTTCGCGCATTTCCCGGTTAGTCATGTGAGCAATATATGTATTTCACATGACTATGCGGGGAGGTGCGACCTTGGTGTGTCGGATTGTGTATTTCCTGCCGGCCAGCACCAGGGTGGCCAGGACCACCGCGGCACCCACACACTGGCCGGGGCTGAGTGACTGCCCCACGAGCAGCCAGCCGGCCGCGGCCGCCACTACCGGACTGAGCAGCCCAAGCAGCGCCGTCCCGGAAGCGGGCAGCCGGTGCAGGCCGCTGAACCATAGCGAGTACGCCAGCGCGGTGCCGACCAGACCAAGATAGGCGTACCCGGCCAGGTTGCTGCCGGTCAGGGCGGGCGGCGGCCCCTCCGCCAGCAGGGCCACCGGCAGCAGGAACAACCCGCCGGCCACCAGCTGCCAGGAGGTGGCGGCCAGCAGCGTATCCGGGGTGCCCCACTTCTTGGTCAGGACAACACCTGCGGCCATGGCCACCGCGCCGCCCAGCGCGGCCGCCACGCCTAGCGGATCCAGCCGGGCTTCCGCCTGCAGCACCAGCAGCCCGACGCCGGCCAGCCCGGCCGCGCCGGCCGCCACTTTCCGCCCCGTGAGCCGCTCACCGATCCAGCGCGAGGCAAACAGCGCCACCAGCAGCGGCTGCACCGCACCCACGGTGGCGGCCACTCCCCCGGGCAACCGGTACGCCGCAACGAACAGCAGGGCGAAGAACAGCCCGATGTTCAGCATCCCCAGCACCGCCGAACGCCACCACCATCCGCCGCGGGGCAAGCGCCGGACCAGCAGGAGCAGCAGCAGCCCCGCCGGCAGCGAGCGCAGCAGGGCCGCCAGCAGCGGCCGGTCCGGCGGCAGCAGCTCCGAGGCCACAATGTAGGTGGTGCCCCAGACGACCGGCGCCAGGGCCGTCGTCGCCGTCAAAGTCCATGTTTTGCTAAGCACTTAGCAAATGTAGCTAAGTGCTTAGCAAATTGCTAGGGTCGGGGCATGACTGATCATGTAGGCAGGGTGTTGCAGCAGTGGGCGGCCGAGCGCCCGGACCTCGACGTCTCGCCGATGGCCGTGGTGGGCCGGCTGTCACGGACGGCCCGCCGGTTCGACGGCGAGCTGGCGGAAACCTTCGCTGCGCACGGCCTGGATGCGGCGTCCTTTGACGTGCTGGCCACACTGCGCCGCTCGGGCCCGCCATACACGCTCAGCCCCCGCGAGCTCACCGCCAGTTCCATGGTTACCTCCGCCGCCATCGCGCAGCGGCTGAACCGGCTGGAGGCGCAGGGGTTTGTGCGCCGCTCCCCCAACGCCGCCGACGGGCGCGGCAAGCAGGTGGCGCTCACCGATGCCGGCCGGGCCGCCGTCGACGCCGCCCTGCCGGACCATGTGGCCACCGAACACCGGCTGCTCGCACCCTTGGATGAGGACGAACGGAAGACGCTGGCGGGCCTGCTGGCCAAGCTGGACACCTGACCGCTGCCGCATTTCGCCGTTTGTGACACCGCCCTGACACGTTGGAGGGGCGCCGCGGAACGGCCGGGAGCAGCGGTTAGACTCAGCGCATGAGACGTGGCGGGGGCCCAACAGCTGCAGCAGTCTGGTGGGGTATCGCCGGCTGCTTCGCTGTATGCGCCTACGCCGCCGTCGGACTGTTCCACATCCTCGTCTGGAACCCCCGGGCCGCAGTTCCCGGAACGTCCCTGGATACCATTTCCCGCACGCTCGCCGACGCCGGCACCAGCCTCTCCGCTCCGCTGGTCATGGCGTGGGCGGGGTTCGGCTGCCTGGCTGCACTGGCAGTGCTCGTGGCCGGCCTGCGCGGCAAGCTTCCCTCGGCGCGGGGCACGGCGAACTGGCACCTGGGGCTGCTGGCGCTGGGCGCGCCGGCGTTTTATATCGCCTCCTTCAGCGCCGCCGCCGCGCTGCGGGAAACGTATGCGGTGCGCGGCGGTTCGCGGTGGGACCTGGTCCTGTACGGCGTCAGTGCCGCTGCAGCGGGCGCCCTGCTGGTGGTGCCGGTGCGGAACTGGGCACGACGACGGCGCGAGCCCGGCGAGGCTGTCCACTCCGCCCCCGAGGCATCAACCGTGCCTGCACCGCAGTCCGCGGCCGCCCCGGTTCCCTCGGGCGAACCGGCACCTGCACCGGCGCCAGCCCTTGCCCCCGACCCGGCACTTTCGCCCCACCCGGCACTTTCGCTTGACCCGGCATCGTCCCCAGCACCTGCACCTGCACCGGCCGTTCCGCCGGAAACCCCTCCCCTCTCCGTCCCCTCGTTGGAAGAAGAAGTAGCAACAATGTCCCAATTCATCCCAACGCCGCCGATCAAGACCCCGGCACCCGTTCCCTTTGCCGCCCCGGGTCAGCGGGCCGCCCCGGCTGCCCCGCAGCCCTCGCTCCACGACACCCTGCGCACCCTCCGGCCCACCCAGTCCGGAGACCAGAAGCCGCGCCAGGTAAGCCTGCTCCGCGACGATCCGGCCAAGCCCGACGTCATCTCCCTGCTGGCGCAGAACCGCGACCTGCTGTACCCCGGCTTGGGAGCCGGCGCCGTCGGCCTCACCCCGCCGTACCTGAAGGACCCGTCGGTGACCTTCTGGACCGTGCGCGAGAACGGCACACTGCTCGGCTGCGGTGCCATGAAGGAGTTCCGCCCGGCTCCCGGAAACGGCATTACCGAATTCTGCGCTGAAATCACCTCCATGCGCACGTCCCCGCACGCGCGCGGGTTGGGCGTGGGCCAGGTGATCCTGCAGCAGATCATCTCGGATGCGCGGACCCGCGGGTATGCGTCCCTGCTGCTGGAAACCGGCACCCAGGACTTCTTCGCCTCCTCCCGGCGCCTGTACCAGCGCCACGGTTTTGTGGTCTGCCCGCCGTTCGGGAAGTACCAGGCGCATCCAGGCAGCATTTTCATGCGCCTGGCCTTGCAGGCCCCGGCGGAGACCGCCGCCGAGTCCGGTTCCGCTGCGGCAACAGGCTCCCCCGGCGCGGCCGCCGATCAGGACAAGAACCATGCCAAGGCCGGAACCCTGTCGGCGATCCTCGCCGCGCAGCGGGCCCTGGCCGCGAAGCCGAACCCGCGCACGCGGTGATTGTGCCTGGACTGCAGGGCATGGACTTGAGCCGCGGCGACCCCGCGGCTCCCGATGTCCTGGCGCTGATGCAGGAGCACCTGGCGGATATGTACGCCACGTCGCCTGCGGAAAGCGTGCATGCCCTGGATCCGGCGGCCCTGCTCGATCCCGCGGTCACGTTCTGGACGGTGCGGGAAGACGGGGTGCTGCTGGGCTGCGGGGCCCTGAGGGAACTCAATGCGCAGCAGGGTGAAATCAAGAGCATGCGCACGGCCACGGCTGCCCGGGGCCGCGGCGTCGCGGGGACGCTCCTGCGGGGCATCATCGGGGAAGCGACCGCACGCGGCTACCTTCGCCTGCTGTTGGAAACCGGCACTGAGGACTTCTTCGCCCCGGCCCGCCGGCTCTACGCCCGGCACGGCTTCACCGAGTGCCCGCCGTTTGGCAGCTACACCGAGGACCCCCACAGCACCTTTATGCGCCTGGACCTGCAGCCGCAACCCGCGGCACCCTGATGGTCCCGCCGCCGGCTAGCGACGTTCCCGCCTAAACTGGCAGGCATGGCTTTAACGACGGCGGAGCTCCGCCCCCGCACCCGCGCGCAGGCCCTCTGGCTGTGGCTCGGGCTGCCCGTGGCGCTGGCCCTGGTGGTCCTCGGCGCGCAAATCCACGGACTGGATTTCACCGTCTACCGCGAAGGTGCCCGCGCCCTTCTGGGCCAGGGCGGGCACCGGCTGTATGACCCGAGTCTGGTGCAGACCGATACCCGCGGCCTGCCGTTCACTTATCCACCGTTCGCGGCCGTGCTGCTGGTGCCGTTCGCGTTCCTGCCCGAAACCCTGGGCCTGGTGCTGCTGACCGCCACGGCGTGTGCGTGCCTGGTGGCGGTGGCGTTCCTCGCGGCCCGCTACCTGCTGTCGAACAACGCATTGCCCGCGCGGGCCGTCACCGCACTCGGCGGGTTGCCGGGCCTCACTGTCCTGGCGACCCTGCTGATCGGGGTCCTCGGGCCGTGGCGGGAAGGCATGGGCTTCGGCCAGCTGAACCCTCTGCTGATGCTGCTGGTCCTGGCGGACCTGCTCCGCCCGGCGTCGTCGAAGCTGCCGCGCGGCGTGCTGATCGGGCTGGCGGCGGGCATCAAGCTCACCCCGCTGGCGTTCGGCCTGATTTTCCTGGCCCGGAAGGACTGGCGGGCCATCCTCACCATGGGCGCCACCTTCGCCGCCACGGTGGCCGTCGGCTGGCTGGCGGCCCCGGAGCAGGCCCGGAAGTTCTGGTTCGAGTCGCTCTCCGATCCCAGTCGGGTGGGCGACTCGTCCGAAATGTACAACGTGTCGCTGAACTCGCTGATCCCGCATCTGGGCGTCCCCGAGTCCCTGCAGCGCCCGCTGTGGCTGCTGGCCTGCGCCGCCGTCGTCGTCCTGGGCTTCCTGGTGATCCGCCGGATGGACCGGGCCGGGGACGCGGTCGCTGCGGTCACCGCGAACGCCGTGGTGATGCTCGCGATTTCACCCATTTCCTGGTTCCACCACTGGGTCTGGATCGCGCTGCTGTTGCCGGTGCTGTGGGTGCACGCCCGACGGCGGCGCGGGGCGGGCCGGGCGGTCGGCGTCGGGCTGGCAGTGGTGCTGGTGCCGGTGTTTATGCTCTCCTCCATCACCATCACCTTCACGCTGACCGGCGTGGTCAGCGGCACCGGCCCGCCGGCGCTGGAGCTGTTCACCAGCCTGGGCGTGGTGCTGCCGGTCGCGGCGCTGGTTTACCTATTGGCCGTGCCGGCTGTGCCAGAGGGCTCGTCGGCCCGGAGCGCTGTCCCGGCCTAGGCCGCCGGCCGGGATTCGGCCAGCCGCAGAACTGTGCGGACCGGCAGGAAATCGACCAGGCGCCGCACCACGCGGTTGGAACTGCCCGCAATGACGCTGACCGGAGGCCTGCGGCGATCGAGGGCCTTCAGGGCTGTGCGGACCACCTGTTCGGGGGTCTGGAACCGGGCGCCGTCGGTGCTGGTGCCGCTGCGTGCGTAGAACCCGCTGCGGGTCGGCCCCGGAGACAGCACCATCACCATCACACCGGAGCCGCGGACCTCATGTGCAAGTGCCTCCGTAAACCGGATCAGGAATGCCTTGGCGGCGGCATACACCCCCATGCCGGGGACGGGCATGTAACCGGTCATGCTTCCGACATTGACCAGCGCCCCGCGTCCTGCAGCAAGCAGGTCCGGCAGGAACGCCCGGGTGATCCCGAGCGGCACCTCGGCATTCACCTGCAGCTGCATGTGGATTTCCTGTTCACTGGACTCCACAAAAGCCTTGGTCAGGCCGACGCCGGCGCAATTGACCACGGTGTCGACAGTGAGGCCCAGGGCGTCGAGGCGTTCCTTCAGGAGGACGCCGGCCCGGTCCACGTCCAGGTCGAAAGGCACCGCGTGGGCCTTTCGACCGGTGTCGGCGGTGATTTCAGCGGCCACCGCCGTGAGGGCGTTTTCACGGCGGCCCACCAGCACAACATCGGCTCCGCGGCGGGCCAGCTGCCGGGCAAACTCGGCACCTATCCCGGAACTGGCTCCGGTGATCAGGGCGGTGGTGTTCTCGAACTGCATGATTCCTCCAACGGTTACAAAGCGGCCATGTAAGTGCTTATTACATGCACCCTAACCGCAAATGTGAGAACCTCATACATGGAAGGGGTGTTTTGTGGCCGAACGATCGAGTTACCACCACGGAAATCTGCGCAGCGCGCTGCTGGAAGCGACCATTGAGCTGGTCCGGGAACGAGGCCCCCGGGGGTTCACCGTCGCCGAGGCTGCCCGCCGGGCCGGAGTGTCATCGGGTGCCCCCTACCGGCATTTTGCCGACCGGGACGCCATGCTGGCCGCTGTCGCACAGCAAGCCTTCACTGAACTGGAAAACTATTTCGGCGGCCTGCGGCTGGGGTCCAGTCTCGGTGAGCGGGCCGAACAGATCGCGGTGGCCTACCTGGTTTTTGCGCGCGAGGATCCCACGCGCTTCGCCGTGATGTTCGGTTCGGGCATCGTCAAGGATGCCTACCCGGAACTCCTGGCACAGGCCGAACGTGTGCAGGTTCTGCTCGAGGCAGCGGTTGCCCCCTTTGTCCCGGCGGAGAAAGTGGTCCAGCGCGCCGCGGAGTTGTGGTCGATTGCCCACGGGGTGACCGACCTGGCGATTGGCGGCAATCTCCGCCATGTCATGGGCCCGGAGCGCACCGACGGGATTGCCTCCTCCGCCGCACGTGCCTGGGCCGCAGGATTAGCCGGCAACTCGGCCCACTGACCTACTGCCCGCCTCCCAGCCGAGGGCGAAGTAGACCTCCAGCTCGCCGGCGTACGGCCGGTCCAGGCTGCGGATCCGCTGCAGCCCGGCGGCCAGTGCGGTGCGCTGCGAACCGACGTTGGCGTCCGTGGTGCGGGCCATGACCGGCAGGGCGGGCAGCAGCTCCCGGCCGCGCCGCACGGCCTCGCGCGCCCCTTCGGCGGCATAACCCTTGCCCCAGGCGGAGGGGTCGTAGCGGTAGTACAGGTTCAGGATGCCCTGCCCGTCCACCACGGCCCGCTGCAGCCCGGTGAAGCCGATGACGGTGTCCGGCGCCGTGCGTTCGGCCACCGACCAGTAGCCAAAACCTTCGCGGTCCCAGTGCGCCAGGAAGTCCCGGATCAGCTGCTCCGACCGTTCCCGGCTGGGCTGTTTGGGGTTGTGCCGGTTGGTCCGCGGATCCATGTGGATGCGCAGCGCGGCGTCACGGTCCTCGGGGGCCAGGCGGCGCAGCAGCAGGCGGTCGGTGCCGGCGGGGGTCCAGTCGGCGGGGTTCTGGGACGCGGGGTTCTGGGACATGCGCCCATCCTAGGCAACGCCACTCCCGGAACGGCCGGTCCGGTGCAGGCAGGACGGCCGGTGCCGGTTAGTCCAGCGCCTCCGACACGTGCCGCAGCCAGCGCGCCACGGTGGCCAGTTCCTCGGCGCTGAAGCCATCATTGATGCGCGCATTCAGCTCGTGAAGGGATTCCTGTACGACGCCGAGCGCCTCCCGCCCGCCGGGGGTCAGGTCCAGGCGGATGGTCCGGGCGTCGGCCGGATCCGGGGTGCGGGTGATGAGCCCGGAGGTCTCCATCCGGGCGAGCAGCCCGCTCAGCCCGGCCGGGGACGCCTGGACCGCAGCGGCCACCTCGCCGGTGCTGGCCCCGGGACGCGAGGCCAGATGCAGCAGCACCCCGCCCGCGGAGGCGCTGATGCCGCGCTCCCCGCCCCGGCCGGCAATCCAGCGCCGCAGCCGGCGTTCGGCGGTCAGTGTCAGGAAAAACAGGCGCGGCGGGCGGGCGGTGCGCACCGCGCCCGGGCGGGTCCCGGCGTCGTCGTTCCTGCCGGGAACGCCGTTAGTGCCGGCCGCCCGCGACCCCTGATCCGGGCCTACTGCGGGCTGAGCCCTGCTTTGTCCGTCAACCACGTGAGTACCTCCGGCCACAGCTTCTCACGCATGCCGCGGCGGAAGAAGCCCATGTGTCCGACGGCCGGCACGCCGACGTCGGCCGGTGCATACGTGCGCCGCTCCACCGAGGCGTTTACCAGGTGGCTGAAGATGACGTTGATCTGCCGGGGTGTGGCCCAGGGGTCGTCGGTGAAGCCGATAACCAGCGCGTCGGTTTTCACCTGCGCGGTGCGCTGGGCGGCGTCCATGCTCGGGTCGTCAAAGAAGTAGTTGGGTTTTTTGCTCCAGCCGCTCCACTCCAGCATTGCGCCGCCGGGCATGTCCTCGCCCAGGCCGAGTTTCTTGCCCGGAACCGCGCCCAGCAGCCGGCCGGTCAGCGGACCCAGGAAGCTCAGGATCAGGCCCACCCGGAACCGTTCCTTGCGGTCCTCGATGGCCTTGGTGACACCGGCGTGCGAGGCCACTCCCACAAATCCGTGCAGGTCCTCCAGCCCGTTGTTCAGCGCCATGGCGTGCGCGCCGAGGCTGTGCCCCACTGCCAGGTGCGGCAGGTCCGGGAACCGCTCGCGCATCCATGCGGCCGCCGCCGGGACGTCCTGGTCCATCCAGTCGCGCATCCTCAGCCGCCGGTTAGCCTTCGGACTGCCCGAGGCACCGGTCCCCCGGTAGTCATAAGTGAGGACGGCAAGACCGTTCTCCGCCAGGTATTCGCTGAAGCCGGTGTACAGCCGTTCGGCCACGGCCGTCGCGGGGTGGATGACGACGGCGGCGCGCGGTTCGCCGTCGGGCAGGCGCAGGGTGCCGGCAATGGTTCCGCCGGCGGCAACCGGGATGGAGATCCGTTCGGAAGTCATCGAGGTCACGTCATTATTTCGCATGCGAAACAATATACATGGGACGCTCGGTTTCGGATACCCTTCCGGGGCGGACTTCTCGGCCTGGGGTGGGGTGGCTGGCAGGCTGGCGGTACGGGCCCGGCAGGGGTACGGGCCGGGCGCTTTGCTGCCGGTTTGTGCATTCCCTGCCGGTCTGGGTTTCTGCTGCCGGTTTAAACGGGCAGCAGATCTTCAAACCGGCAGCAGATTCCCGAACCGGTCGATTTTCCAGGCCGGAACCCGGGGTTTGGCCCGCTCCGGCCACCAAGAAGCGCCGCCAGGGAAGCCTAGGGGAATCGAACCCCTGACCTGTGCATGAACTTTCTGCCAGTTCGGGTTTCTGCTGCCGGTTTAAACGGGCAGCAGATTCCCAAACCGGCAGCAATATCCCGAACCGGGCGATTTTCCAGGCCGGAACTCCGCCCCGGCCGCACAGATTCCCACGGAGTGTTACTGGTGCGGCCCATGGGGAAACATCGGCCCCACCCGCACCAGAGCGTGGGAAAACCGAGTCACCCCGAGGCTGGCAGCCAAACGAAAAGGCACAAATTACCGATTTTCAGCCGAAAAACGGTAATTCGTCCCTTCTCGATTCCCGCGAACCCTCCGGCCCGCTCAGTAACTCGCGCGGGCCCCGTCCTCAGCGGCAGGGAGGTACTTCGCAGCCAGCCCCTCACTGCCCCGGGCCAGGAGGGCGACGTCGGCGCCCACCAGGATGAAGTCCACACCGGCGGCAATGTAGCGCCGGGCGGTGGCCTCGGCGAACGCGTTCACGCCCACCGGTTTCCCGGCGGCCTTCACCGTGCGGATGCAGTGTTCGACGGCGGCGACCACGTCGGGATGCTCCTGCTGGCCCAGGTGCCCCATGGAAGCAGCCAAATCCGCGGGCCCGAGGAACAGGCCGTCCACCCCATCCACGGCAGCAATCTCGGCTACGTTTTCGACGGCGGCCACGGACTCGATCTGCACCAGCAAGGTCACGGACTCCGCAGCGTTTTCCAGGTACCCGTCAACTCGGTTCCAGCGCGAGGCGCGGGCCAGCGCGCTGCCCACCCCGCGGATGCCCTGCGGCGGATACCGCACGGCACGGACCAGTTCGGCGGCCTGCCCGGCGGAATCCACCATGGGAATCAGCAGGTTCTGCGCACCCAGGTCCAGGTACTGCTTGAGCAGCACCGCATCCCCGGACGGCGGGCGGACCACGGCGCTCACCGGGTAGCCATGTACGGCCTGCAGCTGGGCGAGCAGGGATTCGAGCCCGTTGGGGCTGTGCTCGGCGTCGATCAGCAGCCAGTCCAGGCCGGAGCCGGCGCAGATTTCGGCGACCAGCGGGCTGCCGGAACACACCCACATGCCGGTCTGGCGGCCGCCGGCAAGCCGGGCGGCAAAGGTTTCCTCGGGGCTCAGTCGAAGCGGCATGTGATGGTTCCCAACGGTCCGTAGTCGGCGAACACGGTGTCGCCCTTGTAGACCCACATGGGCCGGGTGAAGGAGCCGGCGAGGATGATTTCCCCGGCCTGCAGCGAGGTGCCGTGCACGGCCAGCTTGTTCGCCAGCCAATACACTCCGGCGGCCGGGTGGTTCAGCACCCCGGCTGCCACGCCGGTTTCCTCGATGCCCTGGTTGCGGTAAAGCAGCGCCGAAACCCAGCGCAGGTCGACGTCGGCGGCCCGCACCGGGTTGCCGCCCACCACCATGGCGCCCATCGCCGCGTTGTCGGAGATGGTGTCCACTATGGTGCGGCCCTCCATCTCGATCCGCGAATCCAGGATCTCCAGCGCCGGCACCACGTAGTCCGTGGCGTCCAGGACGTCGAACAGCGTGCAGTGCGGACCGGCCAGCGGCTTGCCCAGCACAAACGCGAGTTCCACCTCCACCCGCGGATGGGTGTAGGCATCCCAGTCCAGGGTGGCGCCGTTTTCCAGCACCATGTCATCGAGGATGATCCCGTAGTCCGGTTCGGTGATGCCGGTGGCGGCCTGCATGGCCTTGGAGGTGAGGCCGATCTTGTGCCCGGCCAGCTGCCGGCCCTCGGCCAGCAGCCGGTCCGCCCACAGGTTCTGCACCGCGTAGGAATCCTCGATGGTCATATCCGGGTAGCGGGCGGTCAGCAGCGGCACCGGGGTCCGGGTCCGCTTGGCTTCGACCAGTTCGTCGGCCACCGCCTGGAGAGTTGATTGATCTAGCACCGTGCTGCTTTCTGTTCAGTAACGCTGAAGACGGGGTAGGACGACGACGGCGCGCGCCCGCCGTCGTCGTCCCGGTTAGAGCTGGGAGCCTACCTTGAAGCCCTTTTCCTCGCCCGGTTCGCGGGTGTAGGAGAAGCCGTCCGCGCCGATGGTGACTTCCATTTCGGAGGTCTCCGTGCGGGAGGTCAGCGGCTGCGGGTTGCCGTCCAGGTCCAGGACGAGGGAGGCCTCGGTGTACCAGGACGGGACCACGGGGTTGCCCCACCAGTCGCGGCGCTGGTTGTCGTGCACGTCCCAGGTGACGGTGGGGTTGTCCGGGTCGCCTGTGTAGTAGTCCTGCGTGTAGATCTCGATGCGGTGGTCGTCTGGATCCAGGATGTACAGGTAGAAGGCATTCGATACCCCGTGCCGGCCGGGACCGCGCTCGATCCGGTCGGAAATGCGCAGGGCGCCCATCTTGTCGCAGATCTGGATGATGTTGTGCTTTTCGTGCGTGGCGAAGGCCAGGTGGTGCATGCGGGGGCCGTCGCCGCCGGTCAGCGCGGTGTCATGCACGGTCTGCTTGCGGTGCATCCAGGCGGCGTAGGTGACGCCGTCGGAATCCTTGATGTCCTCGGAAACCCGGAAGCCCAGATCCTCCAGGTAGGCGCGGCCGCGGGGCACATCGGGGGTGACCTGGTTGAAGTGGTCCAGCCGGACCAGTTCGCCGGCGGAGTAGAGGTCATAGCGCTGGGTGAGGCGCTCCACGTGCTCGGTCTCAAAGAAGAACTCGTAGGGGAAACCCAGCGGGTCCTCCACGCGCACCGAGTCGCCGATGCCCTTGACGAAGCCGTCGGCCCGGCGCTCGGTGCGGCAGCCCAGTTCCTTGTAATACGCCTCGGCTACGTCCACGTCTTGGGGGGTGCGGACGCGGTAGGCCAGGGCGGCGACGGCGGCCACCGGGCCCTTGCGCAGCACCAGGTTGTGGTGGATGAACTCCTCCAGGGAGCGCAGGTAGATGGCGTCCTCGTCCTCTTCTGTGACATGCAGGCCGAGGACGTCCACGTAGAACTTCCGGGACCGTTCCAGGTCCGTGACCACCAGTTCGGTGTAGGCGCAGCGGACAATGTCCGGCGGGGCGATGCTGGGCGTGGGAATGGGGTTGGCAACTTCAAAGCTCATGGGGTTTTGCTCCTTTGCAAAAGGCGGGCGAAGTGTCGGGGACGGTCAGCCGTCGACCTTGGCGGCGTCGTCGGTCCCGAACTTGGGGGTGTGGACCTTGCCCAGGGTGATGTGCACGGCCTGCTGGTCGGTGTAGAAGTCGATGGAGCGGTAGCCGCCCTCGTGGCCCAGACCGGAGGCCTTCACACCGCCGAACGGGGTGCGCAGGTCGCGGACGTTGTGGCTGTTGAGCCAGACCATGCCGGCCTCGGTGTTCTGCGCGAAGTTGTGGGCGCGGGTGAGGTCGGATGTCCAGATGTAGGCGGCCAGGCCGTACTTGGTGTTGTTGGCCAGTTCCAGGGCTTCGGCTTCGGTGTCGAAGGGGGTGATGGCGACGACGGGGCCGAAGATTTCCTCCTGGAAGATCCGGGCGTCCGGGGCGACGTCGGCGAAGACGGTGGGGGCAATGTAGTTGCCCTCTTCCAGGCCTTCGGGGCGTCCGCCGCCGGCGAGCAGGCGGCCTTCGGTCTTGCCGATCTCCACGTAGGAGGCCACTTTCTTGAAGTGTTCGGGGTGGACCAGGGCGCCCACCTGGGTCTTCGGGTCGTGAGGGTCGCCGACGACGATGGTCTTGGCGCGGGCGGCGAAGCGCTCGCAGAACTGGTCGTAGACCGGGCGTTCCACCAGGATGCGGGAACCGGCGGTGCAGCGTTCGCCGTTGAGCGAGAAGACACCGAACAGGGCGGAGTCGAGGGCGGCGTCCAGATCCGCGTCGGCGAAGATCACGCACGGGCTCTTGCCGCCGAGCTCCATGGACAGGCCCTTCAGGTTTTCCGCGGCGTTGCGGAAGATCGTCTTGCCGGTGGTGGTTTCGCCGGTGAAGGAGATCAGCGGGACCTGCGGGTGCTTCACCAGCGCGTCGCCGGCTTCCTCGCCCAGGCCGTTGACCAGGTTGAACACACCGGCAGGAACGCCGGCCTCGGTGAAGATGTCCGCCCACAGGGAGGCGGAGAGCGGGGTGAACTCGGCCGGCTTGAGCACCACGGTGTTGCCGGTGGCCAGGGCCGGGGCCAGCTTCCAGGACTCGAGCATAAACGGGGTGTTCCACGGGGTGATCAGCCCGGCAACGCCGATGGGCTTGCGGTTCACGTAGTTGATCTGGCTGCCGGGGACCTTCATGGCGTCGTCGAACTGGGCGACGATGAGGTCCGCGAAGAAGCGGAAGTTCTCCGCCGCGCGCAGGGCCTGGCCCCGAGCCTGGGTGATGGGCAGGCCGGTGTCGAAGGTTTCCATTTCGGCCAGGCGGTTTTCCTGGGCCTCGACCGCGTCGGCAATCTTGTTGAGGATGCGGGCGCGTTCGCGCGGCTTCATTTTCGGCCACGGGCCGTTCACGAAGGCTTCGCGGGCGGCGGCGACAGCGGCGTCGATGTCTTCCTTCTGCCCGGCGGCGGCGGTGGCGTAGGCCTTGTTGGTGACCGGATCCAGCACGTCAAAGCTGGCGCCGCGAACGGAGTCCACGAACTTGCCGTTGATGAAGTGCTGGATGTGCGAGGGAAGGTTCTCGGGGACGAAGTGCGTCATCGTGGTTCCTCTTTGAGTCAGTGGTGGGAGGTTTAGGGTCGAGAGCTTAGATGGGCGACGGCGGCTGGTGGGCCTGCGCCAGGAAGGCATTGAGCGTGTTGGTGCGGTGCGCGCGGGCGGCGTGCTCGACGTCGGCCGCGGAGGCTTTTGCTTCGATCAGGTTCAGCAGGTTCTCGTGTTCGGCCACGGAATCCTGCGCCCGGTCCGGCACGTACCGGAAGACGGAGGAACGCATCCGGTCCAGCCGGTTCCAGCCGCGGTGGACCAGGTCAAGGATGTGCGGGTTGGGGCAGGGCGCGTACAGCAGGGCGTGGAACTCGGTGTTGAGCTGCGTGAAGCGGACCGGGTCGAAGTTGCTGAGGACCTCGCGCATTTGTTCATTCAGCGTCCGGGCTTTTTGTAATTCCTCGGCGCCGATGATGGGTGCGGCCAGGGCGGTGGCAGCGCCCTCGATGATGCTGAGGGTCTGCATGGTGTGCAGGTACAGGTCCGGGTCGATGCCGGCCACCGTGGCGCCCACATTGCGTTCAAAGTGGACCAGGCCTTCGGCTTCCAGCCGCCGGATGGCCTCGCGCACCGGGACCACGCTGAAGCCCATCTCGGTGGCGATGCTGCTGAGCACCAGGCGGTAGCCGGGGGTTAGTTCGCCGCCGAGGATGCGGTCCTTCAGCTGTTCATAGGCCTGCTCCGATTTGGAGCCGGTGGCGGTGCTGGTGTCGGCGGCGCTCATGGGTTCTTTTGTCATACTTGTTCCGCTGCCCAGGCCTCGTACTTTTCCTTCCAGGCGGCGTTCATCGGGTAGAGCCCGTCCACGCCGTGCCCGGCCTTGACCATTTCGGCGATGAACTCTTCCTGGTGTTCCTGCTTCAGGCAGGCCTCCACCAGCTCCTCGGCGATGGCCGGCGGGATGACCAGGATGCCGTCGTCGTCGGCCACGATGATGTCGCCGGGCTGCACGGTGGCGCCGCCGCAGGCGATGGTGATGTCGGTGTCCCAGGGGACGTGTTTGCGGCCGAGGACGGCGGGGTGCGGGTTGGCGCAGTAGACGGGCAGGTCGATGCCGGCCACGGTGGAGTAGTCGCGCACGCCGCCGTCGGTGATGATGGCTGCGGCGCCGTTGTGCTTGGCGCGCAGGGCGAGGATGTCCCCCAGGGTGCCGGTGCCCTTTTCGCCGCGGGCTTCCATGACCAGGATTTCGCCCTCGCCCACGGAGTCGATGGCGCGTTTCTGCGCGTTGTAGCCGCCGCCGTGGGAGCGAAAGAGGTCCTCGCGGTTGGGCACGTAGCGCAGGGTGCGGGCGGTGCCCACCACCTTGCGGCCGGTGCGGGTGCCGGTGAGGCCGTCGATGGAGACGTTGTTCAGGCCGCGGGAGCGCATCTGGGAGGACAGGGTGGCGGTGGCGACGGATTCGAGCTTGGCCCGAAGCTCCGGGGTGAGGGTTTTTTGCTGCTTCTTGGGCGCGAGGCCGGCCTTTTCGGCGGAGCCCCAGGCTTCCTCGCGCTGCTTGTCGTCGATCTTCGGCTGCGCGCCGAAGGGTGCCAGCGGCGTGGTGCCGTCGGTGACGGTGGTGGCGAGGCGGCCGGTGGTCTGGTCGGTGCCGGGGACGTCCACTTCGACTTCGAGGCGGTCGCCGGGGACGGCAACGGAGGCGCCGGCGGGGGTGCCGGTGAGGATCAGGTCGCCCGGTTCCAGGGTGAGCAGCTGGGAGAGGTCGGCCACCAGCTGACTAAAGGGGAAGAGCAGGTCCGCGGTGGTGTCATCCTGCGCGAGTTCGCCGTTGACCCAGGTGCGGATGCGCAGGTTGGCGGGGTCGACGTCGGCCGCGTTGAGGATAGCGGGGCCCACGGGGGTGAAGCCGTCGCCGCCCTTGGAGCGGAGGTTGGAGCCTTTGTCTGCCCAGCGCAGGTCGTACACGCCCAGGTCATTACTGGCGGTCACTCCCCCGACGTAGCTCCACGCGTCTTCGATGCTGACGCGGCGGGCGGTCTTGCCGATGACGAGGGCGATTTCGCCTTCGAAGCCGAGCAGTTCGCAGCCAGCCGGGCGCTCGACGCTGCCGCCGGTCAGGGCCAGGGAGGAGCTTGGCTTGAGGAAGTAGGAGGGCTGTTCCGGGGTGCGTCCGCGTTCTGCTGCCCGTGAGGGGTAGTTGATGTGGACGGCGATGACCTTGCCGGCCTGCTTCAGCGTGTCCGTGGTGGCGTCGTTGCCCATGTCTCTCCTAGATCAAGTACGAAATCGTATATGATCAGGGTTACATGTGGCGCGGGTCACGTCAAGGGGTTGGTCTATTCCACCTAGGTACTCACTTCCGAAAGGCTGAAACCTCTTCACGCCTAGAACACGGCTCTATGAAAGCTGGTCGCGCATTGGATACTTTCCTAGACCCAAACGCTTACTCCAATTGATATGTGTGGCATCCAAAAGGCCTTCAATTTGGAGGAGCCAGCTGAATCCTCTCTGTCTCACACGAGCATAAACATCGAAGATTCTCTGGATTCGTTGCACCCGCGCCATGCCATGCGGCCCCAGGGAAACAGCCGCCCTACAGGAACTGCGGACCAGTACAGAGCTCCAGAGTTCCCATATGCGATTATAGTGTCCCTTAGAATCCATGCGAATAGGCGAAAAATGAAGACTGAAGACACCGTATATCACGTCCAAGCATTCTTTGTTCACACCAGAATGTTGAGGCAGAGGTTGTCCGTTTTGGACGCGCAGGCCATGGACGCTTGGGCGAACAGCTTTCCGACAGATATGGAGAGGAAGGGTGCCGCCAATGCCCACTCTGAACGGATCGTCGCCGAACTGTACGGAAATTCCCCCGACGAACTTGCTATCTGGCTTATGGATGAACCGACCGTGGGCGACACCAGACTGATCACGGTCAGTCAGCAGTTCTACTTTCGAAAGATCAATGACCGACGAAAGGGATTCCGTGCTTCCTTCCGAGTCAATACGAATATTGAGCTCGAAGGAGAATTTGCCACAGAAGGCTGTGTCGGTGATACGGGACTAGATTTCCTATCTGGTAACCGCCGTGTCACAATGCTGGGCATCGCTGAAGTGCTGCAAACGGGGAGTATCAGAAAGGTTCGAATCGCCCCCTGGTTTATAGGGCACATGGTTGCCCGGCCTGCCTCTGAGGGCGCACCCATGTTCGACTACACAGATCACCGCGAGGTTTGGCCTCGAGAGATCGACCAATTCAGCCTCATCTCCGAATGTGACCCGCCCACTCCCGGCATGCTTAAAGAAGTGAAGAGCATGCCAGAAGAAACGGTCAAGAATCACTTCGCGGAGATTATTTCCGAACCCTACGTCGGGAAGGATTGGGGCGGCGAGTCATCGGACCTATACACGAACCGCCTCACTATATCCGGGAAAAACATACGAGCGGGATTTGCGTTCAAAGGTCCAGGCCTTCCTGGCAAGCTAACGATCAGCGGGATGGGCAAAAACGGCGACCAAGGTCTTCGCCTTTATCAGCAACCTATAGACATAGGCATCATTCAACATCACAGGGAAATCGACGCGCAGGTTCGCAACCTGATGGAGGCGGTGGCGCGGCACTATAGGGCAAAATACATGATCATCGATGGTTCCACCACGGCACAGATCTTGAATGCATACGGATATCTCAAGACCGCCCCTTGATCACAACATCTAGCGCGAATTGATATCACTCTCACCCAGACCAACACACGCAGGAAATCAGTGATCACTCCGAAACGATCAGTCGGGCGGCGTTCAAATGACGCCTAATCCCACATCACCTGCTCCAGGCGGAGTACTCCCCCCTTTTCGCCCATACAGTGTCCTACTGGATAAAGGCCAGAAGGCCCGCTATGGCGTTAGCTACGTTCGGGCCCTCTGCGCCCACGCCGGATTGGCGTTCACTGAAACGTCACCTGACGAGGACGTTCTAGCCGTGGATGGAGAACTCAAATTCGCTGAAGCATCCGTGGGTCTCCAAGTGAAATGCACCAGCCAGCTTCAGCTCTCAGGTAGGACAGCTTCATGGCGTACGGACCCCGGTTGGATACGCCAGTGGGAGCGGTCCAAGCTACCTGTCTACTTTGTTCTCGTGATTGTTCCCCCGGACAAAGAGTTGTGGCTATCTCACAGCGCCCTTGGTACCCAGATGCAGAAGACAGCCGCTTACTGGCTCCGAGTGGACAATCAGCCTTTTACCCAGTCGTTGTCCATCCCCAAGAGTCAACGTTTGACGGTAGAGACCTTCGCTGAATGGCACAACGATGTGCTTGCGGCTTTCACACCCCTTGGAGGTGGAACCAGTGCTTAGCCCGTTGGCTGAAGATATTCACCACTTCCTGCGCGTACATGGCGCTATGAAGGAGTCCTCCGGTCGGATTGGATCCTTCTGGCGTTTGGGGGACGTGTCGATAGGCGTGGCGGACGAAATGGAACCGGACTCCCTTGAATGGCGAAGTGTCCTCGAGCGGGCCGCTGCCGCTCTAGGCCGACAGCCACTCGAAGTTGCAAGAGAGATACGCAGTCAGTTCGTCGACAGTGCTATGTTGCGTGCCGCTAAGGATGTGGTCATTGAGGGCTCCATCCCGCTTGATGCAGGGGTCCGCCTCATAGCCTCAGCAAAGGGAATGCTTCGGGCAAGCGCAACCACGTCGCAGAGACCTCGCTCCCACATTGCTGGCGGTTACTCCTTAATAGGAGACCGTCTGACAAAACAAGCGCGGCTTGGCCATACCATTCAAGGGTCCTACATCATCCCTATTCTGATGCCGCTTCCTCGACCGGAAGAAGAGGAGACGCGAGCACCCACTTTCGACGGCATGTCGGTATATCGCACGGCATTTGAACCAGCCGAACGCCGAGTGATGAGAACATTTGCAGAAGCACTGAGTGCTGTCGATCGCGGGCTGATCCAACCGGGCGTAGAACCACGGGCACAACAGGTGAACGATGTGGTCGCCGCGGGGGTAAGCCTAGAATTTGTTAGCGCTCTGAGCGACGTCGTTTCTAGCGAGTTCGTGAATACGTTCTCTGCGACCTTCAATTGGGCAGGAGGAGTCAAAGCGCCATCTTCACTGCTCCGCGAGACCATCGAGATTTCACATGATTCCGTCGAGATTCTCGAGATGGCTGCAAGGCACCTTAAGACCACTCGCATTCATTTGGAAGAGACCGTAACTGGGCCGATCGTCCAGGTCAGGTTCCTTCCGGGTGACGCCTTCGGGGAAGTTTCTATCCAAACCATTCGCAGCGGCAGGCGAGTGGAGGTCCATGCCCGAATTCGGGAGCCGGCGGTAGCTGAAGCATTGGAGTGGATGAGGTCCGCTCGAACGATACTGGCTGCGGGACGCATTCGGCGTCAAGCCGGAAAACCCCTTCTCATCGACGAACCCACCAGGCTTCTACCCATTGAGGAAACGTATCTCTATACGCAGTGATATGAGTCGCTTCATACAGGGCCCAGGGGCGGCATGCCCTTCCCTGGGCCAGCTGTACCCTCGTGTTAGTAATCACCGAAGCCGAGCGAAGCTACATTCCTTTGTACTGAGGATATCCGGCCGGGCCGTCGACGTCTGGTGAAAACTACCAAAGAGATCTAATTCCAACTCTACGGAATTACTCGTAGCACTGTGTGACCCCCGTAGCTCGCCCATTATTGCCCTTTGGGTGTCGCATTAGTAGAACAGGCACCACTCAGATTTTCTGAACAAGCCCATTGGTGCCCATGGGGTTTACACCACCCACAGGCGATGCAGCCGGTGTCTGAAAAGGGCCTCCTTTCGGACAGTGACAAGTAGGGGCTATTCGGTGTGACCTCGCCCATGTCGCGGAATATAAGGGGCCTTTCGTTCGGTTATCGCTAGATAGACGCCAACCCGACACCTGGCATCCGCCCTGAGCACGCAACAGAAGGAACCCCCACTTGAAACTCTTCACCCCCCTCACCGTCGGCACCATGGAACTGCCCAACCGCCTCGTCATGGCACCGATGTCCCGCGTACGCGCCGACCGCAACGGCGTGCCCACCGACATCATGGTCGAGCACTACCGCCAGCGCGCCTCCATGGGCCTGATCACCACTGACGGCATCTACCCCTCCTTCACCGGCCAGGGCAACGCCCTGATGCCCGGTCTGGTCACCGAGGAGCACGTCGCCGGCTGGAAGCGCGTCACCGATGCCGTCCACGAGGCCGGCGGCCGGATCGTCGCCCAGCTGATGCACTCCGGACGCGTTGCACACGAGAACATTAACGGCGGACGCCCCGTCGTCGCCCCCAGCGCCATCGCGGTCGAAGGCATGGCCCACACCTACGACGGCAAGCAGCCCTTCCCGGTGCCGCACGCCCTCACCGAAGCCGAACTCCCCGGCGTCGTGCAGGACTTCGTCTCCGCCGCGCAGAACGCGATGAAGGCAGGGTTCGACGGCGTCGAGCTGCACGGTGCCAACGGCTACCTGCTGCAGGAATTCCTCTCCCCCGTCTCCAACACCCGCACCGACAACTACGGCGGCTCCCCGGAGAACCGGGCCCGCCTGGTCATCGAGGCCTTCCGCGCCGTGGCCGAGGCCGTCGGCGCCGAGCACACCGGCATCCGCATCTCCCCGGAGCACAACATCCAGGGCGTGCTGGAAACCGACCGTGCCGATGTGACCGCCACCTACACCGCCCTGGTGGACGGCATCGCCGATCTGAAGCCGGCCTACCTGTCCATCCTGCACGCCGACCCGGCCGACGCAATGATTCAGGACCTGCGCCACCGCTTCGGCGGCCCGGTGCTGATGAACACCGGCTTCGGCACGGTCACCAGCCGCGAGGACGCCATCATGCTGCTGGAGGAGAACCTGGCCGACGCCGCCGTCGTCGGCCGCCCGGTCATCGCCAACCCGGACCTGGCCCGCCGCTGGCAGGAGGACCACCCGCTGAACGAGATCGACCAGGCCACCGTCTACACCGACGGCGCCGCCGGCTACACGGACTACCCGGTGCTGGCACCGGCCGCCTCCTAGCTCGAACAAACGACGGCGGGCCCTCCCGAGTGTGGAGGGCCCGCCGTCGTCGTGTCAGTCAGCCGTAAGTTGGTTGCTGATGTCCCATAGCTCCGTGCGGAGCTCTGACCGGTACGCATCGGGGTGGGAGTGCGTTTCGGTCCCGCGGTCAAAAAACCGTCCTGTGATGTGCGCGAGCTCGGGGGCAAAGGCCAGCCGCAGTGTGGACCGCACACCGGTGTCCAGGCTGTCGATGCTGAGGTCCGGTGAATCAAGCATCTTTGTCGGCATGTAGGTGCCGGGATGGACGCTGTTAACGGTGAGGACTCCGGGGTCGTAACGTTCTGCCAGTTCCATTCCCGCCATAACCAAGGCGAGTTTCGACGCTGAGTACGCGCGCTGGCGGGTGTATCCGTGAGCCATCGTTAGGTCGTCAAAGTCGAGAGAGGTCTGACTGAGAGACGCCACGTTGACCACCCGGGCCGGCGCACCCGCCCGCAATAGGGGCAGCAGGCGCTTTGTCAGCAGGAAGGGTGCAAGGTGGTTGACCGCGAAACACAGTTCGTGGCCGTCCGCGCTGAGCTGACGGGCGTGGCCGGCGCTGACACCGGCATTGTTTATCAGAACGGATATGTCATCGGTCAGGCCGCGGATCCTGTCGGCGAGCCGGGCCACCTGTGCCAGCTCCGCGAAATCGCCCTGCACGGTGATGATGTCCGCCGGACCGCCGGTCAGCTCCTTTTCCAGCTTGTCCAGCCGCTCCGGGCTTCGACCGTGAAGGACCAACCGAATCCCGCTGTGGCCGGAGAGTTCGAACGCCAGCGCCTTGCCGAGTCCGTCTGTGGCGCCAGTGATAAGGATTGTGGGCGTACCTCCTCGGTCATTCCGAGGCAGGTGTACTCCGTTTATCGGCATCATGATCAGACCGCTGGAGTCTCGGCGGTTCCCACAAGCCAGGCCCGGCCCACAGTGTGCCCAGCCATCAGAAAGCCCAGGGTTGCCGGAGTGGCTTCGGCCGGGACGTCGATTTCGGCGACGTCGAGGGCCGTTACCGTGATGAAGTAGCGGTGCCGTCCGTGGCCGGCGGGCGGGGCGGCCCCGATGAACCGAGCTGCGCGCGCATCATTGGGAAGCTGCACGGCGACTTCAGGCAGGCGCGATCCGTCGTCGTCGCCGGCTCCTTCCGGAATGCTTGTCGAACCGGCAGGGATGTTGGCCACTGCCCAGTGCCAGAACCCGGACCCAGTGGGCGCGTCCGGGTCATAGACAGTGACCGCGTAGCTCTTGGTTTCTGCCGGTGCGCCCGACCAGGAAAGCTGCGGAGATGCATCGAGGCCGCCCGGCACTCCGGACATGCCCGACCACTGCGCGGGAGCCAGCGGCTGCCCGTCGCTGAGGTTCTCGCTGGAGAGTGGAAAGGTCGGAACTTCCGGCAGTCGGGAGTATGGATTGTTTTCGGTCATGGTGTTCCTGTCCGTGGTCGGCGTGCTTGGTTATCGATTATTGCGTTAATAATCGATTATGTGCAAGAAGCTCTATGATGGGGAGATGACACCCACCGCCGACGCCAAGCGCCAAGCGCCCTCCGAACGCGTCTACTCGCTCCTACGGGCATCGGTGCTGCACGGAGCCGTTCGGCCCGGGCAGCCACTCCGCCCCCAGGAGTTGGCCGACCAGCACGGCGTGAGCCTCGCCGTCGCCCGGGAGTCGCTATTGCGGCTTGTGGGCGAGGGTCTGGCCGAGCGGCTGCCGAACCGCGGTTTCGCGGTCCCCACAGTCGGCGATGACCGGTGGCAGCAACTGGCGCAGGCCAGAGCAATTTTCGAGCCCGCGATGCTGCGCATGTCTATCGAGCGAGGCGATCTGGATTGGGAGGCCCGGGTACGGGCGGCCCATCATCGGCTCTCCGGCACACCACCGTATGAGCACGAGGGTGACGCTTATTTCTCGGATGCCTGGGCGGCTGCGCACCACGATTTCCACCGCACACTGCTGGACGCCTGTTGCAACGAGGTGTTACTGGAATCATTCGAACGCATGTGGACCGCCACTGAGCTCGCCCGGCGCTGGTCGGCCGCAATTTCACCGCAGCGCGACGGAGCCGGCGAGCACCGCGCGCTTGAAGGGGCAGCACTGGCGCGGGAGGCGGACAAGGCAGCCGACCTGCTCACCCGGCACCTGACCGGTACCGCTACCGCGCTCTCGACGCCACGCTGACGGGGAGGGGGATCCTGTGCCGTCATGGTGCGCTCCTTAGGCCCGGCCCGCCCCTTCCCAGGCAAGCACTCCGCCGCGACGCCCGCCAGCAGCCGGAAAAACTTGCCGCCGGCCGGGTCCATCCGGCCCGTGCCGGAATACGCTCAGATGAGCCGCGTCCCGCCTCAATGCGCGTCCCCTTCCCCGCAGACTGCGGGACCATGGCAGGCAAGAGCGTGTTCCGCTGATCGGTGAGGAGCAGGAACCATGGTCCTGGATGACACGTACACCTTGGCCAACGGCCAGCCCATTCCGAAGCTGGGTCTGGGCACCTGGTTTATTGACGACGACGCCGCGGCGCAAGCGGTCCGGGACGCCGTCGAGATCGGCTACCGGAACATTGACACCGCGCAGGCCTACGGCAACGAGCACGGGGTAGGCGAGGGCGTGCGCACGGGCGGGGTTCCCCGCGGTGAGCTGTTTGTCTCCAGCAAGCTGGCCGCCGAGATCAAGGACTACGACGGCGCCGTGGCCGCCATCGACGGGTCCCTGGCCACCATGGGCCTGGACTATCTGGACCTGATGCTGATCCATGCTCCCCAGCCCTGGAACGACTGGCGCGGCGGCACCTACGCCGAGGGCAACCGGCAGGCCTGGCGGGCACTGGAGGAAGCCCAGCAGGCGGGCAAGCTCCGCTCCATCGGCGTCTCCAACTTCGAACAGTCGGACCTGGAGAACATCATCGAGGTCTGCACGGTGGCCCCGCAGGTGAACCAGGTGCTGTTCCATGTGGGCAACACCCCGGATGACCTCCTCTCCTACTGCACCGGGCAGGGCGTCCTCATTGAGGCCTACTCCCCCATTGCGCACGGAGAGATCCTGGAGAACACCGACGTCGCCGACATGGCAGCCCGCTACTCGGTGACCGTTCCGCAGCTGTGCATCCGCTACGCCCTGCAGATGGGCACGGTCCCGTTGCCGAAGACGGCCAATCCGGACCATATGCGGGAGAACGCCCAGGTGGACTTCACCATTTCCGACGAGGACATCAGCGCCCTGTGGCGCCTGCGCATCAGCGACTACGGCAGGTCCAGCCGGTTCCCGGTCTTCAGCGGCAAATAGTATGACAGCTCTGAAATGGCCGCCGCCAGCTGCTCCGGCTAGTCGTGGTACTCGCGGCCGTAGGTTTTGGCGCCCGCCATCATGTTCCGCAGGGTGGCGGGTGCGTTGTAGCCGAAGGTGCTCTCGAAGGACTGGTAGCCCTCCTCGGATGAGGCGGCGCTGCGCGGCAGCATCTCCTCGGCGAACGCATCGAACGCGGCATCGACGTCATCCGGTGAGGCTGCAATCAGCCTGCCCAGCTCCGCGCCGTCGTACAGGGCCCAGTTCGCGCCGTCGCCGTCCGGCGGTGTCAGATGCGCGGCGTCGCCGACGAGCATCACTCCAGGTATCCGGTCCCAGGTGTGGCCGAGCGGGAGGCCCCAGATCGGACGGATGACGGGGTCCGTATCGCCGGCAGTCAGCAGTTGCCGCAGTTCGGGCGACCATCCTTCACCGAGCTGGTCGGCAATCATCTGCAGTGCCCGGCCACGATCCGTGAGGTCGAGCGTTTCGGCCCAGGACAGCGGCTTTTTGAGCACGGCATAACTGTGGATGATGTCGTTCGCTTCACGGTGCCCGAAGATACCCCGGCCGGGCTGCATCGCAAGCATCGCGCCCCGGCCCACGAGTTGCGCGCTGCCCGGGTGGCGGTCTTCGACGTCGTGCAGGAACGTCTCCGCCCAAAGGGTGCCGAGATATTCCGGGGCTGCGCCGTTGAGGTAGGACCGGACCCGTGACCAGGCGCCGTCCGCGCCGATCAGGATATCCGCGTCGCTCGATGAGCCGTTGGCGAAGACGACGGTGTGGCTGGTGCCGCTGCCGTGGATCGATGCGACTTTGTGGCCCCACTGGATGGCACCGTCCGGCAGCGACTCCACAAGGATGCGGCGCAGCTCGCCGCGCAGTACCTCGGGGTTGGTCAGTTCGCCATGGTCGGGGATCTCACCGACGAGTTCCCCGGCAGAGTCGAGGAACCGCATGGCCTCGGCGCCCATGTTGATGATTGAACGGAATTCGTCCATGAGCTGGCACTGCTCGAGGGCAGCCTGGCCGTTGAAGTCGTGAATGTCGAGCTGGCCGCCCTGCGTACGTGCGTTTATCGACGGTTCCCCCTCGTACACGGCCGCCGGGATGCCGTTGAGGTGCAGGACGCGCGCGAGCGTCAATCCTGCGAGGCCGGCTCCAATGATGACTATGGGCTTCATGATCGATCTCCTTCGTAGTGACGAGGAGACCTGCCGGGCCCCTCAACTTGTGCTGTTGCAAAATGATTA
This sequence comes from Arthrobacter sp. zg-Y750, assembly GCF_020907365.1. Taxonomy (NCBI): domain Bacteria; kingdom Bacillati; phylum Actinomycetota; class Actinomycetes; order Micrococcales; family Micrococcaceae; genus Arthrobacter; species Arthrobacter sp. zg-Y750. Next base: position 177,973 of record NZ_JAJJOC010000006.1, read on the forward strand.
TGCAACAAAACTATTTGTTTGCAAAGAGAGTTTAGTCCTGACGCAAAACTATATTGCGAATAAACTATGGGCATCAACGATCCAGGAAGTGAGTGTGCAGCGATGGCAGATGTTGCCGGAGCCCCGACCCAGCGGAAACAGATCATCGCCAGCCTCCTGGCCTTCACCGCGGCGCAGAACGAACTCGTCCGCCTGTTCGCACGCAGTAACCACATGCATTCCACCGACGCCGCGGCGGTTGTGCAGATCATTGAACACGAAGACCAGGACCGGCCGCTCACCCCCGCCAGTCTTGCGGCGCGCATCGGGCTGTCCCCGGGCGCGACGTCGATCCTGCTGGCACGCCTGGAGGAGGCGGGCTTCATCAGCCGGACACGGGAGCACACCGACCGACGCGTCGTGACGCTGCGCTCCACAAAGTCGATCAACGACGCCGCCGACGCCTTCTTCCAGCCCTTGGCCCAGGAGCTCGACGGCGCCCTTGCGGCGTTCGCGCCTGACGAGATCGACGTCGTGAACCGTGCGGCCGGCGAGCTGCAATCCGTGCTCGAGAGCTACGTCCGCGCTACTGCGGGTGAGATGGAATCGAGTTAGCCCAGGGCTGCATACTCGAACCATGACCGTTTACTTTGAGTGCACCACTCGGACAGCTCTGCCGATCCAGGAGCTGTTCGACCGGGCCCGGAGTATTGACGTCCACAAGGATTCGATGGCGCGGTCCCGCGAAGAGGCGGTCGGGGGCGTAACGTCCGGCCTCATCTCCAAGGGCGAGGAAGTCACCTGGCGGGCCTGGCACTTCGGAGTTCCGTTGCGGATGACGAGCCGGGTCACGGAGATGGAGCCGCCGGACCGCTTCGTCGATGAGCAGATCCGAGGCCCGTTCTGGCGGTTCCGGCACGTCCACGATTTCAGCGAGGATGCCGCCGGCACCACCATCGTTGACCGGATCGAGTTCGAGGCACCGTTCGGCGTCGTCGGGCGGGCAGTGGAGAAACTGGTGCTGGCGCGCTACCTGAAGAAGCTCATTGAGGGACGCAATCGGCATCTGGCCGCGGATTTCTAGTCCATACCCTCTGCAGAATATGGAGGCACCGTGCCGAATCATGGAATGATCCATCACATGACGTCCAGCAGCACTCCAGCGGCCGCGAACAAACCTGTCAGCCAAGAGAGTGAAGCTGCGGGCAGCGCCTCAACAACGGATTCGAGGGTGCCCTCCGTCAGCCGAAGCAGCAAGCACAACTTCAGCAAGGACCGGGTGGAATCGGTGCTGCTGGTGGAAGGGCTGGGCATTGACGGAGACGCGCATTCCGGTACCACGGTGCAGCATGTGTTTAGAAAGCGGTTCCATCCCACGGAACCCAACCTGCGGCAAGTGCACCTGATCCAGGCGGAACTGTTCGATGAACTGGCGCAGGACGGCTTCGAGGTGCGTCCCGGCGACCTCGGGGAAAACATCACCACCCGCGGCATCGATCTCCTTAACCTGCCCGCGGGAACACTCCTGCGCATAGGACCCGACGCCGTCGTCCAGGTAACCGGCCTGCGGAATCCCTGCCGGCAGATTGACCGCTTCCAGACCGGGCTGCTTAAAGCGGTGCTGCCCCGCGACAGCGAAGGAAAAGTGGTGCGCAAGACGGGAATCATGGGCATCGTACTGACCGGCGGGCTGGTGAGCATCGACGACGGGATCCGCGCCGAGGTTCCTGCCGGTCCGCAACGCCGGCTCAAGTGCGTCTAAAACCGGACCATCGAGGAGGAGAGGCCATGCGCGGTTCAGCACTGGTCGTCGGAGCGGGTATCGCAGGAACCGCCGTTGCGCGCGGGCTGCTCCGGGCAGGATGGTCGGTCCAGGTGCTCGAACGCGGCGCAAACCTGCCCGCCAGCGGAACGGCACTGGCCATGTGGCCCGAGGCGATGCGAGCCCTCGACGCGTTGGGAGCCGGGGACGCAGTCCGCAGCGGTTCGGTGGAAGAGCACGGCGCGCGGATCCTGAAACCCGACGGCAGCCAGATCGCAGCCATGCGCCGCAGCCGGACAGCCCGCCTGGTCCCACGCACCGTCCTGCTCGACGCGCTGGCCGCGGATTTGCCCGCCGGGGTTATCGAATGGAATTCACCGGTCGCAGGGCCCTCAGCCCTGCCCCCTGCCGATGTTGTTGTGGCCGCCGACGGAATCTTCAGCCGCCTGCGCACCGCCTGCAACGGAATATCGCCCCGGGCGCTGGGAACAGTGGCCTTTCGCGGCGTTGTCCCCGGCCCGGCCGGTGGAGTCAGCGAGACGTGGGGGCCCGGCCGCCTGTTCGGCATTACCCCGCTCGATGCCGGTAGCACCAACTGGTTTGCCTGCCTCCGTTCCACAGACCTTCCCGCGCTGGGCTCCCCGGACGCTATCGGCGTCCAGGGGGCAGACCTGCTGCGCAGCCTCTACCGCGGGTGGCATCCGGACGTCGTCCGGGTCCTGGGGAAACTGGACGGAAGCCCGATAGATTACCGGGAACTGTTCGACGTCCCGCCGCTCCCGTCCTACATTTTCGGCAACATGGCACTGCTGGGCGACGCGGCGCACGGCATGGCCCCGAACCTTGGCCGCGGCGCCTGCGAGGCACTTCTGGACGCGGTTGCCCTGATCGATGCACTCACCTCGGCTCCCGACGTTGCCGCCGGTCTGCAGCGCTACGACGCAGGCCGCCGTCGGCGGGGAAACCTTATGGTCCGCGCGGCGCGGCTGCTGAACCGGGTCGGAACGGCCGAGCATTTCACCGGAGCCCGAAACCTCGCAATGTCCGCCGGGGCACGCTTCGCCTAGCACTTCCACCGGGCGGAAGCACCCGCAGGGGCCTCAACTCCCAAGGGAATTCCAGCACAGCCGGGGCTGTTGGCTCCCCTAGGGACAGACGCAGGACACCGCGGTCTGTCCAGCTGAACACTATCGAAGGAATATGTAATGGCAACACTGGGAATCATCGGAAGCGGAAACATCGGATCGGCCGTCGCCCGGCTGGCGGTTGCCGCGGGCATGAACGTTGTTATCGCCAACTCGCGGGGACCAGAGACGCTCTCAGACCTGGTCGCGGAGCTTGGGCCGTTGGCCACGGCCGGAACGGTGGAAGACGCTGCGAAACTCGGCGACGCCGTCGTACTGTCCATTCCGCTCAAAGCGGTTTCCGAGCTTCCGGCCGGCTTGCTGGACGGGAAAATCGTCCTGGACACCAGCAATTACTACCCGTCCCGGGACGGACGCATCGCTGCACTCGATGACAGCACCGTCACCACCAGTGAACTGGTGCAGAGCTGGCTTCCCGGAGCGCAGTACGTCAAGGCGTTCAATAACATCCTGGCGCACCACATTCCGCTTCTTGCCCGCCCCAGCGGCGCCGCGGACCGCTCCGCCCTGCCCATCGCCTCCGACGACGGTGCGGCCAAGGCAGAGGCGGCGGCACTCATTGACGCGTTGGGCTACGACGCCGTGGACGCCGGCACCCTCGCCGAAAGCTGGCGGTTTGAGCCGGACTCCGCGGGCTATACCCGCCTCTACCTCGCGGATCCCAGCACACCCGAGGACCAGCTGATGAGCTCGGCCCCCGGCACAACCCCCACGGAGAAGGCCCGGTCCGCACTGGAGTCGGCCACCCGCGTGAACGTGGCCGACCGCGTCTTCTAAGCTGCTTTCGTCACCACTCCACCGGGCCGTCCTTCGAGGTGAAGGTACCGGACGGTCCCTGCGGTCCCGCCTGGGCCATGGACACGATGATGCCGGCACCCTCTGCCACCGTCTGGGTGCCGGTATGGCCGTTCAGGTCCGTATCCGTGTAGCCCGGGTCCACCGCGTTGACGCGGATGCCGGGAAAAGCCTTGGCGAACTGGATGGTGACGGCGTTGACCACAGCTTTGGACGCCGGATAGGCGATGCCGGGATAGAAGTGGGTATAGCTGTCCGGATCGCTGAGCATGGCAAGGGAACCCAGTCCGCTGGAGACATTCACGATAGCCGGGGTGCTGGAACGCTGCAGCAGCGGCAGGAAGGCGTGGCTGACCCGCACCAGGCCGAAAACGTTCGTATCGAAAATCTCCAGCATGGCGTCGGCAGTGGTTTCGGCGGCTCCCAGGATGGAGTTGTCCGGCTGCCTGCCCTCCACGCCCGCATTGTTAATGAGCACGTCCAGCCCGCCGTCGAACTCCACCTGCTTGGCGGCGGCGTCCACCGAAGCCTGGTCGGTGACGTCGAGCTGCACAAAGCGGGCGCCGAGTTCCGCGGCGGCCTTCCGCCCGCGCTCCTCGTCCCGTGCGGCGATGTAGACGGTGTGCCCGGCGGCGAGCAGCCGGCGGGCGGTTTCCTTGCCGAGGCCCTTGTTGGCACCGGTAATCAGTGTGGTTGTCATACCGCCATCCTGATCCCTGTCCGAGCCGATAGGTAGGCTCCTGGTTTTCCTAGGAACGCCAGTCCCATGACAAGCCTGTCCGGGCACGGCAGACTGTCCTGATGGAAACGTTGGATCTGGGCCGGGCGGTGTTCCGCTGGCGGAACCGCCTCACCGCCGAAACAGTTGGCGTGCCGGTTGGCTCACGACGCCGCGTGGCCGGGCTGCGCCGGGAGGAACTGGCGGAGCTGGCCGGGATCAGCGTGGACTATCTGGTCCGCCTGGAACAGGGCCGGGCAACCTCACCCTCGGCGCAGGTGGTCGAAGCCCTCGCCCGGGCACTGCGGCTGACGGATACGGAACGCGAACTGATCTTCCGGCTGGCCGGACATGCTGTTCCGGGAACGGAACTGATCCCCACCCGGATCCCGCCGAGCATTCAGCGGCTGCTGGACCGGCTCGGCAACAACCCCGTTGCCGTATTCGATGCCACCTGGACCCTGCTCACCGCCAATCAGCCGTACAACGCATTGATGGGCGACACCTCCTCCTGGCGGGGCATTGAACGCAACACCCTGTGGCGGTTTTTCGTCGGCCCCGGCTCCCGGGCCGTCTCGACCCCGGGCGAACTCGCCGATCTGGAGGCACGGTTGACGTCGGACCTGCGGATGGCCGCCGCCCGCTACCCCGCCGACCCGCGCCCCGGGCAGCTGGCACGGACCATAGCCCGAGACAGCGAGCGCTTTGCCCGGCTATGGGACGCCGGAAATATCGGCCTGGGCGGGGATCAGCCGCGGCACAAAATCATCCGGCACCCCGACGTCGGCGACCTCGCCTTGGACTGCGACACCCTCACCGTTGCCGGCGACGGACTGCACGTGATGGTCTACACGGCCGAACCCGGCAGCACCGATGCCGACCGCCTGGCCCTGGCCGTGGTGCTGGGCACGCAGCAGATGTCCGCCCCGCGGGAGCAGGGCGCAGATAGCTGACGGGCTTCCCGACGCCGGGCGGGCCCCAGCAGATCACGCTGTCCGCCGGCATGGGGTAACTGCCGGAGTGCCAGTGCCCGCACGATGCGGTGGTCCTCAGCCGTCAAGGAAGGTTGCTCCCGCGTCCGTGGCCAGGCCGGGGCCGAGGGCGGCGGCAGGCGTGCAGGCGCCGCGGGGTGCCGTTCCGGCATAAAGGGCCCGGACGACAGCGGTGAGCACGTCGGCGGTGTAGTCCATGGCGTCGTCGGCGCGCAGCCAGCTCTCGCGGCGGGTGCCGTCGGCCCAGTCAATGACGGCGTGGCCCCACGAGTGCGGGCGGGGGCGCGGCGCCCTTCGAGTCTTGCTTGCCGCCATTGAGGTGATCATCATGCGCCTCATCGACGGAATCTGAAGCAGCCGGGACAATAGCGGGAGGGCGGGGCGGATCAACGGCGACGTCGGTGCCAGCGCGGAAGTGAAGTCTATGGTTGGCGCATTACTGGCCTGACGGGCGGCAAAGAGCTCGCCTGAGGGGACCGCAGCGGACTTCACGGTGGTCCCGTCCGGAAGCGCATGATTTCGGAGGTTCGAGCCGAGCGGCACCGGGGTGAGGCGCCCCTCGCGGTAGGCCCGTCCGCCCAGGGCCATCACGTCGACAGCTGTTACGGCGAGCGCCTCCCCCATGACCCCGTCTTCGGACGCGGAGGAGCTCAGCGCATCGATCTGCACCCGCGAAGGATAGGGCATGCCTGCGCAGAGCCGCACGACCAGGGCCTCTGTGGCGAGCACCCCGAAACCGGCACCGCCGATAACCGAGCTGTTCGCGGCGCGGGCCTCGTCATGAAGACCAATGAGGCCCGAGAGGGTGTCGTTGTCGATCGACAGGTCGACGTAGTTGCCGTTCGGCATGCACGCCTTCGCCAGCGGGACCGCGGTCCCGGCATAGGAACCGAGGAGGTTGACCACCACGAGCGGGCGCTCCCGTTGCACTGCGGCCAGCATCTCGGCGAAGCCCGCAAGCCGCCGCGTCCGGATAGGGCCGTCGAGTGTCTCGGCGATCGATGCGAGCCGCTCCGCCGACCTACCCACCAGAACCACTCCGGGGATGCGTGCTGCAGTGAGCCGCCCGGCGAGGGCCCTGCCCACCTTGCCTGTCGCCCCCAAAATCCAGATCTCGTCTATTGGCTTGTCATCCATGTCGTCCTCCATCGCCCATCAATGACGACACTGGGTGCCGTCAGGCCACCCTACGGCACCCAGTGTCGTCATGGATAGACTGGACCTATGCCTCGCTGGAACCCCGACCCGCAAGAGCGGCTTGTCACGGCCGCCGTCGAGCTGTTCCGGCAGCACGGCTACGCCTCAGTCACGGTCACCGACATCGCCGAGAAGGCCGGCCTGGCCCGCAGGTCCTTTTTCCGTCACTTCTCGGACAAACGCGAGGTGCTCTTTGCCGCCTCACGCACGAATATCCCTCGGATTACCCGGCTGGTCGAGGAGTACGCCCCGGAAGTGACGGCACGGGACGCCGTCATGGGAGCCCTCGCACAGGTCGGCGATTACCTCCTTGCCGACCCGGCAGCCCAGGCGCTCCGCCAGGACCTCATCGACGACAGCCTCGAGCTTCAGGAACGCGAGCGGACAAAACTGGCCGACATGGCCGCCGCTCTGGCGGCAGGCCTCGTCCTTCGCGGCACCCCTCCGGCAGATGCCCACAGCATCGGAGTCTTCTCCGCCGGGATCTTCCACGCCGCGTACGTGCGTACCCTCAGAAACGGACCATCTGGCTCATTCGCAGACCAGCTTCACGCTTCGGCAGCAGTGATTGCCCGCTTTCTGACGGAATAAACCGGCTCCACAAGACGGACCGCCGGGCAAGCCTTCATTACCCCCACCAATCGTGCACCGCTTTGCTAGGGTCATACCGCGACCGGCAAAGTCATTGAGAGTTTTCCCGTCGACTCGGCCGGCGTACCCACTCGTTGAGGACTGAATCCCCGCCGAAGCATGCCAAGGGGCGGCATCACCCAGGCTCCCCCTGGCGGCAATGGCTGCCGTTCGCCTTGTTCTGCACCGTTGTGCTGGCGATCGTCCTCGCTTCCGCGGTGTCGGCCTGGATTACAACGCCGGGGGAATATCTCTAAGCAGCTGCCACGCTTCTGCCGTACTGCACCCATTCCTCACATCAGCACACCGCCGGATACCTCGATGCGCTCTCCCGTTGCCCAGCGGAACTCAGGCGACACCAGGGCAGCGATCGAATCGGCAATGTCCTCCGGCTCGCCCACCCGCCCCAGGGCGGTCTGCCCGGACAGCGCCTGGCGCATGGCCTCACTGTCGCGCATGGCTCCGCCGTTGAAGTCCGTCGCGGTCGGCCCCGGTGCGATCGTGTTGACCCGGATGCCGCGCGGTCCCAGTTCGGCGGCGAGGCTCCGGGTAAGCGCTTCGAGCGCCTTCTTCGACGCCGCATAAACGGAGGTCGCCGGGCTGACATGCCGGCTGAGCGAACTCGACACGTTCACAATGCTTGCCCCGTCCGCCAGGTGCGGCAGGAAGACCTGCGTGACGAATAGCGGCCCCCGGACGTTGACGGCAAAGGTGGTGTCGAATTCCTCCGCCGTAATAGCCCCCAGTGGTGCGAACAGTCCCACCCCGGCGTTATTGACCAGCACATCGATGGTGGTTGAATCCCATTCCTGTCCGATGCCGGTAAGCACCGCGACGCGGGCCGCCTCGATGGAGGCGGGGTCCGCAACATCCATCCGCACCGCCATGGCTTCGCCGCCGGCGTCGACGATTTCGTCCACGACGTCGCGTGCATCGCCCCGCGCGGCGGCGACCACTTTGATCTTGTTCCGGGCCAGGGCAAGTGCGGTCGCACGTCCGAGTCCGCGGTTGGCTCCGGTCACGAGGGCTATGCGGGTCATGTCATCTCCTGTAAGTAAATGGATACTTACCGATAAGCTAGTGTGCGGGCACCGGCCGGTCAATACCTATCGAAGGGGAAACAGATGGCACGTGACGCTGAAGCCACGCGGGAGCGGATACTCGCTGCAGCAACCGTGGAGTTTGCCGCCCACGGTTTCGCCGGCGGGCGTGTGGAGCGGATCGCTTCCCAGGCACAGAGCAACGTCCGGATGATCTACGCGTACTACGGCAGCAAAAGCGGCCTGTTTGACGCCACCCTCGCGGAAGCGCTGCGGCGCATGGCCGCGAACGTCCCCCCGCGCCCCGAGGACCTGGCCGGCTGGGCCGGAGACGTATTCGACCACCATCAGCGCTTCCCGGAAGTCCTCCGCCTGAGCATGTGGGCCCAGCTCGAGCGGCCGGAGGCCACCGCCGAGCCGAGCGGCATCTACCGCGACAAAACCCTCGCCGTCGCTGCCGCGACCGCCCGCCCACTTTCACCCGTTGACCTTCTGGTTTTCATTTACGCCATCGCGCAGGCCTGGCAGCTCTCGCCGAAAGGGCTTACCGACCTCAACGAAAGAGGTGATGAAGTTGCCGCCCGCCGGCAGGCCGTCGTCACCGCCGTCGAGCGCATGCTGCAGGCCCGCGGGTTTGAAAACCCGCATACCGGAGGCACCAAATGAGCGGGTCCGCGCTGCACGCCCAGCGGGACGGCTGGTGGCAGGATGCCGTGATCTACCAGGTGTACCCGCGGTCCTTCGCCGACGGCGACGGCGACGGGGTGGGCGACTTTGCGGGTCTGCTGGACCGCCTGCCGTACATTGCCTCGCTGGGCGTGGACGGCATCTGGATGACCCCGTTCCAGCCCTCCCCGCAGGTGGACCAGGGGTACGACGTCAGCGACTACTGCGCCGTCGATCCGCTCTTCGGCACCATGGACCAATTCGACCAGCTGCTCGAATCGGCCCACGCGCTGGGGCTGCGGATCTTCCTCGATGTGGTGCCCAACCACTGCTCATCGGAGCATCCGCTATTCCAAGCCGCCGTCGCCGCTGGGCCCGGCTCACCGGAACGGGCGATGTTCCACTTCGCGGCCGGGAGCGACGACGGCGCCCCGCCGAACAACTGGCAAAGCGTTTTCGGCGGCACCGCCTGGAGCCGGGTGAATCCGGGCTCCGAGACGGACCGGGAGTGGTACCTGCACCTCTTTTCCCCGGAACAGCCGGACTGGAACTGGCGCAACCCGGCGGTGGGCAACTACTTCGAGGGCGTGCTTCGCTTCTGGTTCGGCAAGGGGGTGGACGGCCTGCGGATCGACGTCGCCCACGCGCTGTTCAAAGCCGACGGTTTGCCGGACGCGCCAACCGCGGACCCCGTCGTCGACGGCCTGCGTTCCAACCCGAAAGTCTCCGATCAGGAGGAAGTGCACGAGGTCTACCGGCGCTGGCGCCGCGTTGCCGACTCCTACTCCCCGGGGCGGGTGCTTGTCGGCGAGGTGAACCTGGCACCGGACCGCGCCGCCCGGTACACCCGCCCTGACGAAATGCACCAGGCCTTCGCGTTTGCCTTCGTCAAGCTGGGCTGGGACGCCGCCGCGTGGGCCGCCGTCGGCACCGAACTCGAAGCCGCCCGCAAAGAACACGGGGCGCCGCCCACCTGGGCGCTGGAGAACCACGACATCAGCCGCTCCGTGACACGTTTCGGCGGCGGTGACCGCGGATTTCTTCGGGCGCGCGCCGGCTTGGTTGCCATCCTCGGACTGCCCGGGGGCGCCTACATCTACCAAGGCCAGGAACTCAGCCTTCCCGACGTCGACGTGCCGGTTCACGCCCGGGTGGATCCCATGTGGGCGCGCGGCGGGGTGTCCCGTGACGGGGCCCGCGTTCCGCTGCCCTGGACGACAGCTCCCGAAAATGCCTACGGCTTTTCCCCTCCGGGTGCAGCTGAGCCTTGGCTGCCGCAGCCGGCGTTCTGGGGATCACGGTCCGTGGAAGCGCACCGCGGCGATCCCCATTCGACCCTGCATCTGGTTACCGGGGCACTTCGACTGCGCACCGAGCTGCTCGCCGAGGGGATTTTCGCGCCCGACGACGCCTGCAGCTGGCATGTCCGGGAGGATGGGTTGCTGCTCTGCGAACGCGGCGATCAGATCCTGCTGGCCGTGGCGATGGGCGATGGACCCTGCCCGCTGCCGGACGGAAACGTCCTGCTGTCATCATCACCCCTGACCCCGGAAGAATTCCTCCCACCCGACACCGCCGTCTGGATCCGCCGGCGCCCGCCCCTAAGCGGACTGGACTTCTACGACGCAGAATAGGTTATTCTCCGGGTCCGCAAGCACGGAAAGGCGCATGCCTGGATGTTCATCCAGCACTTCCCAACGCAGTGTTGCCCCGAGGCCGATGAGGCGTTCGGCCTCGGCCTCCCGTTTCCCCCATTCGACGCGGAAGTCCAGATGCATCTTCTGCTCGTCGGCCGTTGTGGTGGTGCTGCGGTGGAAGTGGAACCGCAGTCCGTTCCCGGCATCGGATGAAAGGAACATGTCGGAGTCATTGCCGGCCGGTTCCCCGCCGACGGCCGCTGCCCAGAAGGAGGCAAGGGCCTGGGGGTTTGCAGCGTTGATCGTGATGCCGGAGAGGCTAAGTTCGGAAGTGCTCAAGGGTGACCTCCAGGTCAACGGAAGAGTTATATCGTTGTTCGTCGATAATCGATGAATGCTAGCATCCCTGTATGCGCGTCGTCGTTCACCCGTCCCTGAAGGACATCCCGGTTCACCAGGTAATGCATGCTCTAGCAAGTCCCGTGCGGCTAGCCGTCGTGAAGGAGCTTCTGGACGGACAGGTGCACCAGGGCAGTGAGTTCGATTTCGGAGTGAGCCAGTCGACGCTGAGCCACCATGTGAAGATCCTCCGCGAGGCGGGCATTGTTCAAAACGATCCCGAAGGGACGCGCTGCCTGATGTCGTTGCGTGCCGCCGAACTGGAAGGACGCTTCCCCGGGTTCGTTGAAATGCTTAGGGTCCTGAGCGCTGCATCCTGACCGCTGCGCACTGAATGAAAAAGCGTTAGGCGGTATCCGTGGCCGTCCCTCCGGAATACGCTGGAAGGGCCGAATTCCAGCTAAGGAGAGTGGCCATGAGCGAACCTGCCAACGGCGGAAACGCCCGCCTGGATGTCGAAGAAACGGTGCGCGAGACCGTGGTTCCCGCCGGGATTGCAGGTCCCGAACCGCTGGCCATGAACGTGCGCTGCTACGCCGTGGCCCAGCCAGCGGGCATTGTCATCATTGATACCGGAATTGCCGACACCGAAGCGGGCATCGCAGCGGCGGTCCGGGCTCTGGGCGGGACCTTCGACGACGTCCGGGACATTGTCCTGACCCATCTGCACCCGGATCATATCGGCTCACTCTCCGCGGTTGCGGCACGGGCTCCGCTGGCCGCCATTTACGCGGGCGGTGCAGACGCGCCGGATATCCGGGCACCGCACGCAATCACTCCCATCAGCGAAGGGACCGCCATCCAGGACTTCAATGTCCTGGCCACCCCGGGCCATACCGAGGGCCATGTGAGCCTCTTCCACGAACCCACGGGAACGCTGTTCATCGGTGACGCAGCGGCCTCGGATCAGGGCGACGTCGTCCGCGGGCCTGAGGTCTTCACCGCAGATGCCGCCCGCGCCGAGGAATCACTGGAACGCATCGCGGACCTGGGCCCCGCCCGCATCCTGTTTGCGCACGGCGCCGAACTCGAGGATCCGGCCGATGCACTGGCCCGCCTGATCGGCGGCCCCGGTCCGCATCCGCCAGCCGGCCGGCTCTGAAACCGCACGCCCGGCCCGCCGGGGCCGGGCGGTTGTCCTGGTTAGCCCTGGCCGTGAAGCTGGGCTTCCTTCTCCTTGCTCCACGCACGGGCGTAGATACCGAGCGCCGCCTCTTCGCGCAGGGGGATGCCGAGCCGGTTTTGGAGGACTCCGCTAGATGCCAGGGCCAGCCGTTGCGCACTGCGGCTAATCCGCTGCTTGTCCACCCGGTACAAGTACAGATCAATGGTCTGCGCCCAGCGTTTGCGCCAGAGATCCACTGACGGCTCGGAGGCCAGGGCTCCCATCACCCGGTGTGCCGGCGTAATCCTCGGTGCCATCTGCGCCAACATGACCTTGCGGCCCTGTTCCGTCCGTCCGCTGAAGGACGCGGTGCACGCCTGCAAATGCGTGTTCCAGTAAAAGTCCCAGCTGGTGGTTCTGCGGTCCGGCCATACAGCGGACCGGGGGCCGCGCATCATGGCATGGGCGGTGTCAAAGAGGAGCAGGGCCGCCAGCATGGAGCGCATGCTGGGCCGGGGAAAGCGGTTAACCGCCCACAGGGCCAGGTCCATGGACACTTCGGCAACATCGGATGCCAGTTTCAGGCCCTGCGCACCGCCGAACCGCGAAAACGTTGCCTCCATGAGCTCGGGTACCCGTTCCCCGGGCCGGGGCGGATACACGACATCCGACGATCGGGTGAGCTTCACTGCTCCGAGTTTGGCTGTGCTGCCCTCCGCGAGCGCGTGCGCAAACTTCCAGACCCGTTCGACGGTTTCGTGAGCGGCAAGCAGATGCAGCTGCACCGCCGGATGGTCCGGTTCCTTGCTCCGCGAAAAACCGAACCGGTACCCGCCCCAGCTCTGGGCCTTGGCACTAAGCGGAATGACGATATGGCGGATAATTCCATCCCCCGCATACTCCGGCTCTGCACTCTGCTGCCGGGTCCCCTGCTGCGGATCCGCCGCTATTTCCAGGATGGACCACACGGCGGTGCTGCCGGATTGCTGCTGGACGGGCCGGGCTCCCGGCACTCCGGGAAAAAACTGTGCTTGCGCGGTTTGGCTCATTTAAACCCCAAGATTGTTCGTGCCAATGGTGGTGCGGTTACACCCATCACCAGAGTGTGTTTCAGGGCGGCAAGGTTTGTCCCGCGTAGTGATGGGATACCGCCGCAACGGGAAAGGCAGGCCCTCCGCACAAAGCGGAAGGCCTGCCTTCTATCCGACGGCCCGCAGAGAGCCCCGTCAGGTACGTTGCACCGGGCGCCCCGGCAGAACGGCACCGCTGATCAGGGCACAGCGGCCCCGGCGAAAGCGGGCGCGGCGGAGGGTGCCGCGGCGCGGGGCCCGACGACGACGGCCTGGTTCAGCGCATTTGTGCCGTCGGTTTCATTCCAGGTGCCGAGGTTCGCAGCCTGCACAGCGAACCGGGGATCACCGGCTGTTCGGGCGTCCGACGACGGCAGCGCAAGCGAAAGGGAATAGCTGCCTTCGGCAAGGGCTGCGATCGCCGGATCAGACAGGCTGAGGGTAGTCGAGAGTGTGGTGGTGGTACCGGCAAGCCAGTGGCGGGCATCGGCATTGGGCGTAAACGGCACCGACACGGACGTACCGTCGCTGCCGGTCAGCTGCAGCATGGCTGTCCGCGGGAGATAGGGAGCCGCCCAGCCGTCATTGCGTATATCGACGGAAACCTCAACCGAATCTTCCGCCGGTGTAACGGTGGAAGACTCCATCACGAAGCGATAACCAAGCCGCTTGGCGGTTTCGGCCAGCGCCGGCTCGCCCCAGGAATCCAGCACGAGCCGGTTGTAGTCGGTGTTGAGGTAGCTGTAGTGGTACCTGGCGAGTTCCACCGAGGCTGTCTCCCACTCGGAGCGGGAGGGGACCACCTTGCACGTCTCCCCGCCGACCGGAACGTAAACGCTGTCCGCGGCGAGATACTCGTAATCCAGGGTCCGCGGGTCCGACAGGTAGGTTCCTCCGTCGTCGTAATCCGAGAGGAAGCAGTCGTTGTGGTGCCCTATCCGGGCGATGGGTGTATCAGTGAAGGCCTGCTCGGCCGTTACCGCGCTCGACGCGGCCGGCGGAACGTTCAGCAGATGCTGTTTCGTGGCCATGGTGCGCACCTGGACCCCGCGGTCCGCAGGCAGCTCGTCGAGCAGCGCCTGGGTAACGGCGGAGCGGTTAGCCCAGTCCTGCTCGGTCACCACGCCCGGGTTCGCCGGATCGGCCACGAAGTGGTCCGTGTAGTACCCCTCGCCCCACCGTCCGATGAAGCCGTTCTGCACCACAGGAATCACGTCTGCATTTGCGCGCAGCACCGGCCCCAGCTGCTTGATGTGCGCCAGGACGATGTCCAGGGGTGCATCGCCGTAGGGTGGGGTGGCGCCGCCGTCATCCCCCACATAAGCAAACCGGGTAATCACCGAGATCCCGGCAGTACGTGCGGTGTCATAGTCCGCCTGAAGCTGTGACAGGACCCGCTCATCAAGCACCGGATTGGCTGCGAAGTCCTCCAGGTATACAACCCGCAGGATCTGGGTGATGCCCTTGGACCGCAGGCCCGCCAGGTCGGCTTCTGTGAGCGGGGTGTTCTGCTCCGGTTTGGCCGTATTGAAGTGCGTCGCGGTGTGGTGGTAGAAACCGCGCTGCGGATTCGCAATCACCGAGTCGCTGGGTTCATAGGCAACGGTGCTGGCCGCGTCGCCGGGAACGGAGACGGAAACGCCGGGCGGTCCCTCCCCCGGGATTCCGACGGCGACCGCGGCCGCCGTCGGGCCCGCTGCGGTGACAAGACCGGCAACTAAAAGGACTGCTAAGGATCGTTTCATGATTCTCCAGGTACCTAGGGTTATTCCAGGGGGGGGGTTACTTGGGAGGGAAACTTGAGGGAGTTGCTGGAGGAAGGGTTACTTGAGGCCGCTCGAGGCCAGGCCGTCAATCACGCGCCGCTGCAGCAAAATGAACATCAGCAGCACCGGCGCCATGGCGAGCAGGCTTGCCGCCATCACCACCGGATAGTCGGTGGTCCGGTCACCGATCAGGGTCGCGAGCCCGGCGGACAGGGGCATCCGGTCGCTGAACGTGGTGACCACCAGCGGCCATAGCAGTTCGTTCCAGGACCAAAGCACCGTGGTGATGGCCAGGACACTGATGGTGGGCCGGGCCAGCGGCAGCATCACCCGCCAGAAGATTTGGAACGGGTTGGCGCCGTCCAGGCGGGCGGCCTCCTCCAGTTCCGCGGGCATGGACAGGAACGCGGTGCGCATCAGGTAGGTCCCGAAGGCGCTGAACAGCCCCGGCAGGACCAGGCCGCCCACACTGTCCAGCAGCCCCAGGCCCTGCACAATCTGGTACTGGGACAGCAGGTACACCTGCGAGGGCACCATCAGGATGGACAGCACCAGGGCAAGGAGGACCGACCGGCCGCGGAACCGCATCCGGGCAAAGGCGTAGCCGGCCAGGGTGCAGAAGAGGATCTGTGCCATGGTGCGGATCACGGTGATCAGCACGGAGTTCTGCAGCTGGTCCAGGAACGGCAACCGCTCGAAGACTTCGGCGTAGTTGGACCACTGCAGTTCCGCCGGCCAGAAGACCGGCGTGACGCTTTGGACCTCCGCGTTGGTGGAAAGTGACATCACAATCTGCCACAGGAACGGGAAGGCCATCACCAGCGCACCCACCCCGAGGACGAGGTGCGCCACAACGTGGGACCCGCCCCGCCGTCGTGCGCGCCGCCGTGCCTGTGCCTTCACGGTCCGGGCCGGCCGCTGCCCGTCGCCGGTACGAACATCCGCGCCGGAGGCCACGGGCACAACAGCGGAGGGCGTGCGCGCCGGCAGTAGTCGGTCAGTCACTTTGCACCCACTTCTTCTGGAATCGGAACTGCAGCAGGGTGACGACGCCGATGATCAGCAGGATCACCATGGCGATGGCCGCGGCGAAGCCCTTGTCGTTGTTGACGAAGCCTTCCCGGTAGAAGAAGTACACAAGGGACATGCTTTTGGGCAGGACCGGGTTGCTGCTGCCCAAGATGGCGTAGAGCAGGTCAAAGAGCTGGAAACTGGATATGACCGTCACGATGGTGACGAAGAAAACGCTGGGTGAGAGCAGCGGAACGGTGATGTTCCGGAACTGTCCCCAGCGGCTCGCGCCGTCGAGCTCGGCCGCTTCATACAGTTCCGGCGGAATGTTCTTCAGCCCGGCCGCGAGCACAATCAGGCTGAACCCTAGCGAGGACCACAGGCCCACCACCGCTACCGCCACCATCGCGAAAAACGGGGTGCTGATCCAGTAGGGTCCGTCGATGCCCAGGAACCCCAAGCCGTAGTTCACCAGCCCGAAGTCGCCGTTGAAGATCATCCGCCACACCATCGCCACCGCAGTGGGCATGGCAACGTAGGGCAGGAAAAACAGCACCCGGTACACCGCTGCGAAGCGCAGGCCCGGCAGGTTGAGCAGGCTGGCCAGGTACACCGCAATGGGAATGCCCAGCATCACGATGCCGGTGTAGAGCAGCGTGTTGCCCAGGGAGCGGTACAGCTGCGGGTCCGTGAACAACTCGACGTAATTCTCGACGCCGGAGAAAGCGGATCCGCCGAACGGTCCCGTTTCGGTGAACGAGGTGCCCACGGTCTGCACAATCGGCCAGAGGTAGAAGACACAGATTCCGAGCACCAGGGGTGCAATGAAGAGCCACGGCCACGGTCCGTCCCCGCCGAAGCGCCGACGGCGGACCGCCGGGGACAGCGGGGGCGGACCGGAGCCGCGTTCAACTGTTGTCATGGGATTATTCCTCGGCCAGGGCCGCGTCCATCTGGCTGGCAAGATCCGCCGAGATCTTCTCCACGGGCTGAGCCCCGGAGAAGGCCTGCGGCAGCAGATCGGTCTCCAGTGCGTTCCACGCCGCCGAGTTCTTGCTCACCGGCAGCGGCTGCGCGTAATCGAGGGCATCCAGGAAGATCTGCAGGTTCGCGTTGGGCATGGAGCCCGTAAATGCGCTCTGTGTCCCTTCGAAAGCGGGAATGACCGCACCCGCATCACCTTGCTGCTGCTGCGCGTCCTTGCTGGCCAGGAAGGCCTGCAGCGCCTGGGCCGCCTGCTTCTCCTTGGACCCCGCGGATACTACGTTGGCCAGGCCGTGGATCACGGTGGCCTGCTTCTCGCCCTGCGGCAGCGGCAGGACCACAACGTTTTCTTCCAGTTCCGTGTCGGTCAGCGCCGAGCGGAACCAGCTGCCGCCCCAGTACATGGCGAGCTTGCCGGAGGTGAACCACTGGTCTGCGGTGGTGTCGGTGAGCTGCTGGATGTTCGGGGAGCCGCCGCTGGCGATCAGGTCGGTCCAGAACTGGAGCCCGGCCTGCGTTTCCGGTGAGCCGTACCCCGATTTTCCGTCCTCAATCACGGTGCCGCCGGCTTGGAGGATGGTGTTGTAGTACGTGGTCTGCCCGTCCATTCCCCCGGCGCCGCCGTACTCGCCGTCAGCCGCCAGCGCCGTTGAAATGTCCGTTGCCGTTTTCTGGAACTCGTCCCAGGTCCAGTCGCCGCTGGGCAGCTCGACGCCGGCCTTCTCGAAGAGTGCCTTGTTGGCCCAGATGCCAATGGTGTCCATGTCCTTGGGCACCCCGTACTGCACGTCGTCGATGGTGTAGAGGTCCACCAGCGCCTCCGGATAGTTGGCCGGATCAATGTCGCCGGCTTCCACTGCGCCGGTGATCGGCTCCAGCTTGCCGTTGGAGGCGTACAGGCCGATATTCGGGCCGTTGATCCAGAAAAGGTCCGGGAGGGTGTCGCTGGAGGCCTGGGTCTGAAGCTTGGTCCAGTACTCCGCGTAGGGGGTGACGTTCACGGTCACCTCGATGTTGGGGTACTCCTCGTTGAACGCGTCGATGTTTTCCTCGATCGCGTCCACCTGGTTCTTGTCCCACACCCCGTAGGTGATGGACGCGCTCAGGTCCTTGTCCGGGGCCGCATACTCCGCGGGTTCATCAGAGGCCGCGTTGGAGCCGCATCCGCTGGCGGCCAGGGCAAGTCCGACGCCGAGCGCGACGCCGGCGGAGGCGCGCCGGGCGGGCGGACGGCCGGGGACGTGCCCGGCAAAGGTACGCCGGACGGCAGAAGGGAACATGTTTCTCATCGGAAAGTCCTTCCAAGGGTGGATTGCGAGGAGTGGGTAAAGGCGGGGGGCGGCGGATCCGCCGGGGATGATGGCCGGGAGAAGTGCCCGACGATGTGCTCCGGCAGAGCGGGAACGTCCAGCGGCTGCGAACCGCTGCGCAGGGATTCGGCTGCCAGGTAACCGGCGGCAACCGCTTCGCGGGCTGCAACCGGGCTGACCAGGGTGGGGGTGCCGTCCAGCAGGGTGTCGAAGAATTCGGTCATCGTGAGCAGGTCCGCGTCTTCGTGTCCGCTGGCGGCGCCGTCGATGGGATATTCGACGTCGCCGGCGCCCTGCCATTCGTGGCGCCGGTTCCAGACCTTGATCACGCCGCCGGCGGTGTCGCCGTGGTTCTCCAGCCTGCCCTCGGTGCCGATCACCGTGTAGTTGCGCCAGTAGTCGGGCGTGAAATGGCACTGCTGGTAACTGGCCATCACGCCGTTATCCAGCGTCATCAGCATCATGGACACGTCCTCCACGTCCACTACCGGGTTCAGCCCCGTCTGCTTCTCCGGCGGCCAGTTCTCGTAGGAGAACCAGTCGGGCATGGTTTCGCCGTGGCGGCTGCGGCGGTCGGTGATGCCGCCGTAGACCATCAGCTCCCCCATGCCCACCACCCGCCGGGTGTAGCCCGAGGCAAGGTAGTGGATCACGTCAAGGTCGTGGCTGGCCTTCTGCAGCAGCAGGGTGCCCGTCTTGGACCGGTCGGCGTGCCAGTCCTTGTAGTAGTAGTCCCCGCCGTTGCCGACAAAGTGGCGCACCCATACGGCCTTGACCTCGCCGATTTCGCCGCGGCTGATGACCCCGCGCATGGCCCGGACCACGCCGGAGTGCCGGAAGTTGTGGCCTACATAGAGCAGGGTGCCGGTTTCGGCGGCCGCGGTCAGGACCCGGTCCGCGCCCTCGAGCGTGATCGCCAGGGGTTTCTCCAGATAGGCGGCGATCCCGGCGGCCAGCAGCTTCAGGGCGATCTCTTCGTGCGTGTGGTCCGGCGTGGTCACGAGCGCGGCGTCGATGCCGCCGCCGGCAATCAGGGAGTCAACGTCGAGGTGGAGTTCGGCGTCGGGATAGGCGCGCCGGGCACGGCCGCGGCCGGCGTCGTCCGGTTCCACGACGGCGACGACTCGGGCCCCGGGACGGGCGGAAGCCACGTGTTCGGCAATGGCGGCGCGGGCGCCGAAACCAATGACGGCTACCCGCGGTGAGGTTTCGGCGGGCGCAGTTTCGCTGGTGCGCTGGGTGTCCCGGTCGATGTGCATGACGTCATCCTGCATTAGATGCACGGATTTGTCACGAACTATCTCAAATTGATCATCTTCTGGCAGGAACGCGGGCGCAACCGTGCACTGTGCACGCCCCGCGGCGGGCGCCGGCGGGTGCGCCTTTGGGCGGCCGGCTACTTGCCGGCGTCGGCGACGATGACCTCTACCCCGGCGTTGGCCAGTTCGGCGGCGAAGTCCGGTGCAACGGGCTGGTCCGTGACCAGGGTGTCGATGCCGGCCAGCGGGCAGATGCGGGCGAAGGTGCTGCGGCCCAGCTTGGTGGAGTCGGCGGCGATCACCACCCGGCGGGCAACCGCCGCGATTTCCCGGCTGGCTTCCGCTTCCCCTTCATGCAGGGTGGTGGCGCCGAAGGCTGCGCTGAGCCCATCCACCCCCAGGACGGCTAAGTCCATGCTGAAGTCCTTCAGCGAGTTGGCAACCAGGGGGCCGATCAGTTCATAGGACTGGCGGCGCGGCACCCCGCCGGTCACCACGATTTTGATGTGCTCGCGCACCGACATTTCGTAGGCGATGTTCAGCGCATTGGTCACGATGGTGACGCCGGGCGAGTCGCCTTCGGGGTGCAGCCGCTCGCTGCGGCCCAGCATCCGGGCTACTTCGCTGGTGGTGGTGCCGCCGTTGAGGCCCACCGACTGCCCAGGCTGGATGAGGTCTGCCACGGCCCGGGCAATGGCCACCTTCGCGTCGGCCTGGCGGGCGATCTTGTACTGCAGCGGCAGTTCGTAACCGGAACCGAGGGCGGAAGCGCCGCCGTGGGTGCGGGTGACCAGGCGCTGTTCGGCCAGGGTGTTGAGGTCGCGCCGCACGGTGGCTGTGGATACCCCCAGCACATCGCTCACCTCGGCGATCGACACACTTCCCCGTTCGCTCACTAGGTCAAGGACAACATTCAGGCGCTGCTGCTGGGTCATGCTCGGGCCAACCTTTCGTTATCCGTTCATATTCTCACAGCCAGCCTTGCTAATCGTGATTGATTCTGCTCAACTATCCACATATCGATCAAAACCAGTCTTTTATTGGTGCAGAGCAGACCGAAAGAAGCCCATGCCTTCCTCCTTCGTAGAAGCAGAAATAGCCTCCCAGCCCGAGACCTGGCGGCTTGCCGCCCAGATGGTCCCCGAGATTGCCGGCCGGCTGCCCCGCCGCGGCGAGCGGGTAGCGGTGGTTGGATGCGGCACCAGCTGGTTCATGGCCATGTCCTACGCGGTGCTGCGGGAGCGTGCCGGCCACGGGGTGACCGACGCCTGGGCGGGCAGTGAATACCCGGCGGGCCGGGACTATGACCGGATTATTGCCATCTCCCGCTCCGGCACCACCACCGAGATCGTTGACCTCCTCAAGACGCTCGGGCCGGTCCCCACCACACTCATCACGGCCGTGGCCGAATCCCCCGGAGCTGAAGCAGCGGATGATGTCATCGCCATGCCGTTTGCGGACGAGCAGTCCGTGGTGCAGACCCGGTTCGCGACGTCGGTGCTGACACTGCTGCGCGTCCACCTCGGCGAGGACGTTGAACCGCTCATCGCAGATGCTCAGGTGGCGCTGGACATCCCCGTGGACAAGCTGCTCGCAGCCAACCAGTGCACGTTCATCGGCCGCGGATTTGCCGTCGGCCTCGCGTTCGAGGCGGCCCTGAAGACGCGGGAGGCCGCCCAGTACTGGTCCGAGTCCTATCCGGCCATGGACTACCGGCACGGTCCCATTGCGATCGCAGAACCCGGCCGGCTGGTGTGGAGCCTGGGCGAGCCGCCCGCCGGGATGGCCGACGACGTCGCCGCGACGGGCGCGCGGTTCGTACACCATGACCTGGATCCGCAGGCGGCCCTCGTGGTGGCCCAGCGCTTCGCCGTCGGCCTGGCCGTGTCGCGGGGCCTGGATCCGGACCGCCCGCGTTCCCTCACCCGGTCCGTTGTCCTTTCCTGACGCTCCGGGCGGCGTGCTGCCCAACCTGTAAAGGAAATTCTGCGAACAATCCGGGATATTGCGGAACCCGGCATCTCCGTGAAAGGAAACCCGGGCGGGAAAAACATCCGGACGGGAAATTGTGGGCTAGGATAACTGCGCGACCATTCGCCCGTGCCAATTTGGCTTGCCACATTCATTAATTTGGCTTACTGCGCCCGACGATCCCCCACCGATTCGGCGTACCCAAAAGGCGGAGCCATTTCTCCGGCTCCTTACGTCTATTTGATCGGATTGCACGGCTTATCTGCAAGGGCACACCTGCGCTGGTTTCACCTGACGGTGAACCCAGATGGTGCAAGTCCCTGCAGATTCAACTACCAAAGCATGAATTACCGCAGCACCGGAAAGGCAATACCCTTAATGAGCACCACCACAACCGAATATATGCCCGTTACGACCCCCCAGAAATCCTTTGTCGTAACATGGGTGCTTGCACTGCTGCTTGGCAACTTGGGCATCGACCGCTTTTACCTGGGCAAGATCGGCACCGGCGTCTTGAAGTTCCTGACGGCCGGCGGTTTCGGCATCTGGACGCTGGTAGACCTGATCATCACCCTGACCGGGAACCAGAAGGACAAGCAGGGCCGCCCGCTCGAGGGCTACAAGCAGAACAAGAAGACCGCCTGGATTGTCACCGTCGCCCTCTGGGTTGTCGGCGCGATTGTTTCGATCGTCATGGTCTCCACTGGCCTGCTGGCCATTGGATCGGCCGTCGAAGACTCGCAGGCAGCGTCCAAACAGAGCAACGAGAGTGTCGTTCCGGCCCAGGCGCCCGTCGCACCCGAGGCGAAGACCGCCGCTCCGGACGCCCCCGCCCCGGCCGCAGCCCCCGCACCCGCACCCGCACCCGCTAAGGCAGAGTCTGTCCCGTCCGAGTTCAAATCGGCACTGACGAAGGCGGAGATGTACTCCAACATAATGTTCATGAGCAAGGCTGCGCTTTACACCCAGCTGACCTCCGAGTACGGCGAAAAGTTCTCCCCGGAGGCAGCCCAGTACGCCATCGACAATGTGAAGGCGGACTACAACGCCAACGCACTGGAGAAGGCACGGATGTACCAGGACGAGATGGCAATGTCGCCCGACGCAGTCCGTGAGCAGCTGGTGAGCGAGTACGGCGAAAAGTTCACGCCCGAAGAGGCCGACTACGCAATGCAGAACCTGTAGCAGCCTGACCCGCCGGGAACATCCGGCGCTGTTGAGATAGCCGGAAGCGCTCCTTGCTTCCGGCTATCTTCTTGCCCGAAGGCCGGCGCCTAGGTCGCGTTGGCTCCCGGAGCTTCGGGGCCCACAGGCCAGCGCAGCAGTGCGGCGAGGTCGGAGCCGCCGGGCAGGACGCCGTCGGGCACCAGAAGGAGATTCGCGTCCGTCAGGGCCGCCGCGCGCAGCAGCGCCGATGAGGCAGGAACCTGCCCCAAGACTTCCGCGCCCAGCGCCTGTTCCTCGGCGGTGGCCAGCCACGGCTCGGCGCCCAGCGCCAGCAGGTGGCGGTCGGCCAGCGCACTGTCATTCAGGATCAGCGTGTCCACCTGGGCCTGCTGGAGTGCCTGCACCACAGCTCCCATGCCGGTGGCCGACTCGGGATTGGCCTGCCCTTCCTGCAGGGCAAGCCGGTCCATGATCTGTTCCTGTTCGGCCGCCCACTGCAGGGCAAGGCGTTCCTGGACCGCATCCTCGAACTGCTGCTGGTGCGGATCCTCAGGGCGAAGCTCGGAATCAATCATGCTGACCAGCGGTTTGTGGCCCTCGGCCAGCTGGTCCCGCACCAACCCCCGGGCGCGGACGTCGCCGGCCAGCACAATCAACCGGGCGCCGCTGCTGTCCACAATCCGGTCGATTGATCCGGCAACTTCATCAGCGTTCCGGCGCCAGGTTTGCTCGGTCCTGCGCTGCTGCTTGTCCTGCGCCCAGCCCTCACCGGCGGGAAGCTTGCTGATGTCGTCGCTGGACCCCTCGACACCCTCCACTGTCCCGGGTCCGGGACGGTCCGCGTATTCCAACCGGATCTCGGCGTCCTCCCGCGTTGCTTCCACAACGATGTACGGGAACTCCTCGGGACGGTGCTTGAACAGCGGCAGCAGGTCCGGAACGGGTCCCACAGCAACCTGCATGGGGGCCACCAGCGGGCCGGGCAGCAGCTCGTTCAGTTCCACCGCACCGTCCCTGACAAGGACAAAACGCGAGATTGGCGCGGGCAGCCCGCGGGCGGGATCCACCGCACCTTCCATGGCCTCCTGATCCTCCGGCGTCGCCCCCTGCTCCCCCAGCCCCGCCCGGACGTCACCGGACCGGGCTGCGGCGGCTTCGGCGCCCTGCGCTCCCCCGGCCCCGGCATCGACATAGGCAACACACCACGGCCCCTGCTTCCGATAGAGATCCGCAAATTTGTGGAGGTGCTCCGTCATGTCGATCTCCTTCCCGCACAGAGGCGGCCGCACATCGAATCAACCCGTGCCTCTAGCTAACACCGGTTCAACCGGCAGCTAAAGGGCTGCGGGGGCCGAAGGCACGCTTCCGCCCCACCCCGTCCTTTCGCCCGGACCAAACCTGTTCGGCAGGCTAGGGAAGCGCGGCCCCGGATGTGGTTGGGTGGGGCCATGGCGAACGAAAACGCCCAACGGGCCTCCCTCCAGCGCCAGCTGGACTCGATGAACCGCCGCATCCAAGACCACCCTTTGAACTCCGAGAAATTCACCAGGGCCCGCGCACTGGTGAAAGAGTCCTCCGTGGAGGACCGCGTCGAAGTCAGCGCAACCCTCCGCGAACAGGGGCTGCCCGGTGTGGGCGCCCAGATGCGGATGCTGGCGCTGGGCCTGGCGTCGTTGGCGCGGTTGAACCGCAAACGCCTGCGCCTGGAAAACATGCTCAGTGAGCTTGATGCCGGCGGGCCAAACTAACGCCGCTGCCGACGACGACGCACGCGGCTTCAGCGGCACGGTCAGCTTTCGGGATCATCCATGAACAGGCGTACCTCCTGCGCGCACCGGCATCCCTGCGCAATCTTCGCCGCCCAGTCCAGCGCTGCCTCGCGCGAGGGCACCTCCAGCACGGCGTAGCCGCCTTCGATCTGCCGCGTCTGCGGATAGGTGCCCTCGATGACGGTCCCGGCGCCGTCGACCATCACCGGGGGAACACTTTCATCAATACCGCCGCCGAACACCCACACTCCGGCGTCTTTGGCCTCCCGGACCACCGCATGGGCGGCATCCGACACCGCCGACAGGTCCCCCGTGGGAACAACCATGGCGCTGCTGGGAAATGAAATCAGGTACTTGGGCATCGAACCGGCTCCTTCAGTAAGGCGGAAATGCGGCCCATTGTTTCCCAGGAGGACGCAGGGCGCGAGCGTTCCGTGCCCTGCCCGCCGGGAGGAACGAAACTATTGACACCCCCGTGAGCCGGTGGCACAGTCGCGGACACTGGCTGTAAACGTTTACAACACTCAAAGGAGAGCGTTGGTCCGGGTCACCATCACACAGGCTGCCGCGCAGGCGCGCCCTTCCAATGGGGCAGCCGAATGAGCACCACCGCCACCAGGACCACCCGCGAAACACCGCCGCCGCCACGGGCCGGGAAGCGGGTTGGCCACCGTGCCCGCGCCCAGCGGCGCGAAGCGGTGGCCCTGGTGATTCCCGCCCTGCTTCCAATCATCATCTTCTCCGTCATCCCGCTCGTTAGCGGCGTGGCCCTCGGCTTCACCGACACCACCCTGAAGCGCAACGCAGAGATCAACTTCATCGGGTTCGGGAACTTCATTGAGCTGTTCGGTGACCACCGTTTCTGGGGATCGTTCGGCATCGGCATAGTCTGGGCCGGCGCCGTCGCGCTGCTCACCCTGGTCTCCGCCATGGGCCTGGCACTGCTGCTCAACAGCGACCTGCGGCTGAAGGGCCTGACCAGGGTGCTGGCCCTGATCCCCTGGGCCATGCCGCCGGTGGTCACCGCCATTGTGTGGCGGATGATCTACAACCCCAACTCCGGTCCCCTGAACGGCGCCCTTCAAACGGTGGGTATTCCCGGGGCCAACTGGCTGGGAGACTTCTCCACCGCACTGCCCGCTGTCATTGTGGTGGGCGTGTGGGCGGGCATCCCGCAGACAACTGTGCTGCTGCTGGCCGGCATGCAGTCCATTTCCACCGAACAGCAGGAAGCGGCGGCCGTGGACGGCGCCGGGGTGTTCCGCCGGTTCTGGCACGTCACCCTCCCGGCCCTGCGCCCCATTGTCCTGGCCGTCACCGCCCTGGACTTCATCTGGCAGTTCAACTCCTTCGGCCTGATCTACGTCCTCACCGAAGGCGGCCCCGGCGGCCGCACCATGATCCCGCCGCTGTTCACCTATCTGGAGGCGTTCCGGAACCGTGAAATCGGCTATGCCTCGGCGATGGGAGACGTGCTCGTGATCGCGATCCTGCTGATTCTCTCGCTCTACCTCATCAACCAGTTCCGCCAGGCGAAGGGAGCACGGCCATGATCACCCGGCGCCCCTGGTACGGAACGGCGCTGATGTACGCCGCGCTGGCGGGCTTCCTCGTTTTCCTCGGCTTCCCGCTGCTGTGGCTGCTCTCGGCATCGTTCAAGTCATCGGGCGAACTGAACTCGCTGGCCATTAACCTGCTGCCGGCCGAATGGGATTTCAGCAACTACGCCTCCGCCCTGGCACGGCAGAACCTGCTGCCTGCGGCCGGGAACTCGCTGCTGGTATCCCTTGCCACAATGGTGATCACCGTGCTGCTCTCCATGCCGATGGCCTACGCCCTCGCCCGCCTCAAGGGCCGGCTGCGCGCGGCGGGCACGGTGTGGATCCTGACCAGCCAGGTCTTCCCGTCCATCCTCATCATCATCCCGCTGTTCCTGGTGCTGCGTTCCATCAACCTCAATGACACCCTGTTCGGCCTGATCCTCGTCTACGTCACCTTCACCCTGCCGTTCACACTGTGGATGCTGCAGGGCTACGTCGCCGCCATACCGGCGGATCTCGAGGAGGCCGGTGAAATGGACGGCGCGTCCCGCTTCACCATCCTGCGGAGGATCGTCCTCCCCCTGCTCGCACCGGGACTCGTGGCGACGGCGATGTTCACGTTCGTCTCGGCGTGGAATGAGTTCTTCCTCGCCCTGGTCCTGCTGCAAAGCCCGGAGCTCTACACCCTGCCCATCGCTTTGCGCTCCTTCCTGGGCGCCGAAGGGCAGACCCAGCTGGGGCCGCTGGCCGCCGGAGCAATCCTCGCGACCATCCCCTCGCTCATCATCTTCACCATCCTGCAGAAGAAACTGACCGGCGGAATGCTGGCCGGCGCGGTCAAGGGCTGATGGCCCGCCGCAAACCCGCATCATCCACCAGAAGGAAGGCAAGCATCATGAAGAGAATCCGAGGCATCGGCGCCGTCGCTTTCGCGGGCGTAGCCGTGCTTGCCCTGAGCGGCTGCCAGCAGGGCAGCACATCAAGCGGGTCCGACGGCGCCGAAGGCGATGCCGTCACCCTCCAGTTCCAGTCGCTCTCCGACCAGCCCGCCACTCAGGCCGCGGTGAAGTCCATCGTGGATGAGTGGAATGCCGAGAACGAAGATGTCCAGGTCGAGATTGTCCAGGCCGGCTGGGACGGGACCTTCGACAAGCTCATCACCCAGTTCTCCGGCGGCACCGCCCCGGACATAATCCACTACGAGGCCAGCTCCATTGTGTCCTTCGCCGCCGACGGCTACCTCGCGGATCTGAGCGACTATATTGACCCGGACCTGAAGGCGGACATTTCCGAAGGCATCTGGGATTCCGTCACGCAGGACGGGCAGATCATCGCCTACCCTTCCACCCTCCAGTCCTACATGGTCTTCGCCAATGCCGACCTGTTGGAGGCGGCCGGGGTCGAAATTCCCAGCGGCGAAACCATGACATGGGAAGAGCTGCAGGAAATTGCCAAGGCCACCACAACGGACAGCACCTACGGACTGGGGTGGGGCCTCGCCTCGCCCACAGCGGCGATGATGAGCCTCTCGCTCGGCTTCGACGGCGGGTTCTTCGACGGAGAAGGCACCGATGCCTCGATCCAGGTGGAGGATTCCGAACTGGCGGTGCCTGAACGCATCCACGAGATGGCCTACACGGATAAGTCCATTGAACCCACCTCGCTGACCCAGTCGGGTTCGGATGTGCTCGCCTCGTTCTACGGCGGCAAGGTGGCGATGACGGTGCAGGGCTCCTTCCAGGCGACGAACATCGCCAACGACGCCCCGGAGGGCTTGAACTGGGTGGCGCTGCCGCCGCTGGAGGGTTCCGCCGGCGCCGTGCAGGCCGCGAACCCGCAAACCTATTCGGTGAACGTGGATTCCGAGCATGTGGAGGAGTCGGCCGACTTCCTCAACTTCCTGATGAACGGCGACAACCTGGCCTCGATCGCCTACGCCGACGCGCTCATCCCCTCCTCCGGCGCGGCCCGCGACGGCGTCGAGACGCTCGCGGCGGATGACCCGGCGTGGACCCAGGTGCTGGCCTCCGGTGAAGGCCTGGAAGGACCGCCTTTCCTGAAGGTGGAGAAGTACACCGAGTGGAAGGACACCATTGCCACGCCGGCCTACCAGCAGTATCTGGCCGACAAGATCACCAGCGACGAACTGGCCGCCCGGCTCTCCGACGGGTGGAACGACGTCGCCGGCTGATCCCGGACGCGGGGAGGGACAGGGCAGCCGGCCGGTTTGCCCCCGACCCGCCGCTTTCAGCCCCCGGCCCTTTAAACCGTCGTCGCTTTAAGAGGTACTCAAGGAGTGGGAATGTACGTGTTGCAGGATCGGGTGGCAGGGGTGCTTGCCGGCGCAGCCGTGGGGGACGCACTGGGCGGCGCCACGGAGGGCTGGACGCCGGAGCAGATTCAGGAGCGCCACGGCGGCCGGGTCGAGGGCATCGTGGGTCCGTTCCTGGCCGATTGGAGGACCGCGCGGCCCATTGCCCCTTTCCACAAGGGCGACGGCCACGTCACGGATGACACGCTTATGACGCACGCACTCGTGGAGGTGTACGCCAAGCGGCGCCGCCACCTCGATGCCTACGACGTTGCCGCCGACCTGGTACCGCTGATGATCGGCGAGCGTCGCTGGGTTCCGGAACTGGAAGACCATGCGCTGATCCTGCAGCGCGTTTTCCTGGCCGAGAAATGGCTCGTGGCGAAGCTGCATTACGGCCATGCCGACCCGCGGGAGGCGGGGGTGGGCAACATCGTGAACTGCGGTGCCGCCATGTACATGGCACCGGTGGGGCTGGTGCACATCGGTGATCCGCGCGGCGCTTACGCCGAAGCCATCGACATTGCGGGTGCGCACCAGTCCTCCTACGGGCGGGAGGCGGCCGGTGTGTTTGCAGCGGCGGTGGCAGCCGCCGCGGCACCCGGCGCGGCGATGGAGGACGTGCGCGCAGCGGTGCTGGGGGTCGCGCACGACGGCACCGCTGCGGCGATCCGGGCCGTGTTCGACGCCGTGGATGCCTTCACTGCCGACGGCGGGGATCCGTGCGACGTCGCACGGGTGGTGCGCGCCGCCGTCGCACCCTATGACACGGTGGGCGAGCAGTACCGGGCCCCTGCCATGGACGCGCGGCTGCCCTCGCGCACCAAATCGATCGAAGAACTGCCCGCCGCCCTGGGGTTCGCGCTTGCCCGCGGCGGGGACCTGCGGGCCGCGGTGCTCGACGCCGTGAACTACGGGCGCGACGCCGACTCGATCGCGACGATGGCCGGAGCCGTCTGCGGCGGCCTGCACGGGATCGACGCCGTCCCGGCGGACTGGGTGGCGGACGTGACGGCGGCCAGCCGCCTCGATCTGGACGCCGTGGTCACCGCCATGACGGAGACGGTGCGGGAGGTGGCGCGGGCCGATCTGGACCGCGCCGCCCGGCGAACCGCGGCGCTTCAGTCGCTGCTCAGCCGGGAGGAGGCACGGTGAGGCTGACCTGGGCGCAGCCGGAGGACCTGGTTCCGGCCGAGTTCGCCGCCCTCCGCGAGCAGGGCGTTCCCGAGGAGGACCTCGTTCCGATCGAGCGGCGGTGGGCCGCCGCCGGCGGACCCACCAGGCTGGAGCCGTCCGGGGCCGCGGTTGCGGACCCGGGCCCGGAGGTGCGCGCCATGGCCCGGCGGGTGCTCGATGAGCTGCAGGTCCTGCAGGTGCGCAGCGACGCCGAGCCGGATGACTGGCTGGAGATTTCCGCCCTGCTGCCGCCGGCCGCCCTGCTGCCGCCGGCCGCGCGGGGGGCCGCGGCGGCGAAGGGACCGGCGGCGAAGGGGCTGGCTGTGAAGGGACCGGCGGCGAAAACATCCCCGGCGTTCGAGCGGGTGCACGGGGCCTGGCTCGGCCGGGCGGCCGGATGTTTGCTGGGCAAACCCGTGGAGAAGATCCCCCGAGAGGGCATTGAAGAGATTGCCCGGGCCACCGGGAACTGGCCTATCCGCACGTATTTCACCGCGGCCGGGCTGCCCGCAGACATCGTGCAGCGCTGGCCGTGGAACCGGCGGTCCGCCCCCACCTCGCTGCTGGAGAACATCCAGGGGATGCCCGAGGATGATGACCTGAACTTTCCCATCCTCGCCCTGGAGCTGATGGAAACCTCGGGCCGCGCCCTGGCCACTGACCAGTTCGCGCAGGCATGGCTGGCGGCGCTGCCCGCCGGACGGGTGTTCACCGCCGAGCGCGCCGCGTACCGGAACATCCTCGACGCCCGGCCGGCGCCGGAGACGGCAACCCACCACAATCCGTTCCGCGAATGGATCGGTGCACTTATCCGCGCTGACGTGCACGGCTGGGTCCATCCCGGAGACGTCCGCGCCGCTGCTGCTTCAGCCTGGGCCGATGCCCGGCTCAGCCACACCCGCAACGGCATCTACGGAGAAATGTGGGCCGCCGCGCTGTGCTCCGCGTCCCTCACCGAAACCAGCGCCGACGCCGTGCTGGACGCCGCCGACACGGTGGTGCCGCCGTCGTCGCGGCTGGCCGCCGCAGTGCGCCTGGGGCGGAACACCGGGCGTACACTCGCCCGCGGAACCATCACGGACGCTGCCGCCCTGGACGTATTGCACGCCGGGTTCGCCGGGATGCACTGGGTCCACTGCCTCAACAACGCTGCACTGATTGCCTGCGCCCTGCAGGCACACGGCGGCGACTACAGCGCGGCCATTGCCTTCGCCGTCGCGGGCGGGTGGGACACCGACTCGGACGGCGCAACCGTTGGCTCCGTGGCCGGCGGGCTGCTGGGCGCCGGCGCAATTGGTGCGGAGTGGACGGATCCGCTGCAGGACCGCATCGCCACCTCGCTTCCCGGCGGCGCGGAACGGTCCATCCGGAACCTGGCCGAGCGCACACTCCGGCTGTCCCGGACCGGGGTACCGGACGCAACGGGTCTCATCGAAAGGACTAACGCATGAGTGGCGGGTTCGATCCCCTGCATCCGCGCGACGTCGACCTGCCCACCCGGGTGCCGCTCAAGGGGGACCTGAGCACCGGGGATGTGGCGATCTCGCTGGACGACGCCAAGATTTTCGCCGCGCCGGCGGACGCCGGTGATCTGGTGCAGTGGCGCCTGCAGCTCACGGCCTGGCGGGACGGGGCACGGAAGCGGCACGGCGAACCCACCCGGTACAACGACGGCGCCGCCGCCTGGGCCAGCCGCTGCTTCACCGTGGCGCAGGTCTGGTTGTGGGACGAGTTGTTCTTTGACTTCGAGGCACAGCGGTTTACGCCCGAACGGTTCCTCGCCGATGCCCGCGAGCGTTTCGGCGGGCTGGACGGCATTGTGCTGTGGCATGCGTATCCGGTGATCGGCATCGATGACCGGAACCAGTGGGATTACTACAACGTGCCCGGCCTCGCGGATGTTTCGGCCGCGCTGCGCCGCGCCGGTGTTGCCGTGTTCCTGAGCTACATGCCCTGGGACATCGGCACGCGCCGCAGCGGCGACGACGCGGCCGAGCTCACCGCCGCCGTCCGCCGGCTCGGGGCGGACAGCGTTTTCCTCGACACCCTGAAAAAGGCCGACCGCTCGCTCGTCGCGGCCCTGGATGCGGCCCGTCCCGGGATCGGCCTGGAGGGCGAATCGAAACTCTCCACCGACCGCATTGCCGACCACACTCTGTCCTGGGCGCAGTGGTTCGCGGATTCCGAGGTTCCCGGCGTGCTGCGGGCACGGTGGTTTGAACGCCGGCACATGCAGCACCACATCCGCCGCTGGCACCGGGACCACGCCGAAGAGCTCCGCGCCGCCTGGCTCAACGGCGTCGGCGTCCTGGTGTGGGAAGTGGTGTTCGGCGCCTGGGTGGGCTGGAATGACCGGGATTCGGCCACGCTGCGCCGCATGGTTCCCGTCCAGCGCGGTTTCCACCGCTGGCTCGTGGACGGCGAATGGACACCGCTCACCGTGACCGAGGGGCCGGTGGTGGGCTCCAGCTTCGACCTCGACGGCATCAAACTGCTGCTCCTGGCCAACACCTCGGACACCGATGCCAAGCATCAGCTGGCCGGAACGGGGTGGGATCCGCTGCACCCGGGCGACACTTCCGAGGTGATCACCGTGCCGGCCAACGGCATAGCCGCAGCGGTCCAGGTCAGCGCCGGCGCCGTGGTTCCCGGGGAGATCGCTGCCGTTCAAACCGCCCTCGCCGGTGAGCCTGCCGTCCGGAATTCCTCCTTCCGGCACCGCCGCGCCCGGCGGCTCAGCGCCCCGCCCTGGCCGGGACCGGCGGCACCGGCTGCCTTTTCGGCCGCCGCCGTTTCGGCCGTCACTGTGCCGGCCGGTGAGTACACGCTGACCGTGCGTTACCGGATGCGGGAAACCGGGATGTACGGCGGAGCGCCCTACGTAGACGAGTGGAAGCCGCTGTCCCCGCGGCTCCATGACCAGCGCACGCTGGACCGGTTCGTGACGCTCCCACGGCCGGTGCATGTTGCCGCCGAGGAGGTGAGCGAAGCGGAATACGCCCGCTTCCTCGACGCCGTCGGCGAGCACGCCGAAGCCCGTGATCCGGAGCGTCCCGCCACCAAGGTGACGCTGGCCCGGGCCCGGGAGTACGCGGCCTGGGCCGGAGGCCGGCTGCCCAGTGAGGATGAGTGGCAGCTCGCGGCCGCCGATCCGGGTTTCCGGCGCAGGACCCCGGAAGTGTGGAACTGGACCGAGTCCGAGCACTCCGACGGCCGCACCCGCTTCGTGATGCTCAAGGGCGGCAGCGCCCACCGCAGCAGGGGCTCGAACTGGTATTTCGACGGCGGGGTGCAGCCGCCGGAGTTCACGGCCAAGCTGCTCCTGCCCGGACTGGGGCTGGACGCCTCCGCATCCATCGGGTTCCGGATCTGCCGGGACCAGTCCGACGACGGTGGAGGCCCCCAATGAGTCCGCTGGAGGGCCTGCGGGTCGTGGACGTTTCCACCCTTTTTGCCGGCCCGATGGCCGCCATGCATCTGGGCGACATGGGCGCCGACGTCGTGAAGGTGGAGCATCCCCGCCGCCCGGACCCGGCACGCGGCCACGGACCAGCCAAGGACGGGCAGAACCTCTGGTGGAAAACGCTGGGCCGGAACAAACACACAGTGGCCATCGACCTGCACACGGCGGGTGGACGCGGCGCGTTCCTGCGCCTGGCCCGCACCGCCGACGTCGTGATTGAAAACTTCCGCCCCGGGACGCTGGAACGCTGGGGGCTGGACTATGCCGCGCTGTCCGCACAGAACCCCGGGCTGGTCCTGGCGCGGGTCACCGGATTCGGGCAGATCGGGCCGTACCGGAACCGCCCCGGATTCGGTACGCTCGCCGAGGCGATGAGCGGGTTCGCGTCCTCCACCGGGGAGCCGGACGGGCCGCCCACGCTGCCGCCCTTCGGCCTGGCGGACGGCGTCGCGTCCCTGGCCACCGCGTACGCGGTCATGGTGGCCCTGCACGCCCGGGACCGGGACCCGGACGGCCGGGGCCAGGAGCTCGACGTCGCGATCATCGAACCGATCCTGGCGATGCTCGGCCCGCAGATCACCCGCTGGGACCAGCTGGGCACCGTGCAGCCGCGCATCGGAAACCGGTCCGTCAACAACGCACCGCGCAACACGTACCGCACCAAGGACGGGTCCTGGGTGGCGGTGTCCACGAGTGCGCAGTCCATTGCGGAGCGGGTCGTCGCCCTGGTCGGCCGGCCCGAACTCGCCGACGAGCCGTGGTTCGCCAGCGGCGCGGGACGGGCCGGGCACGCGGACCTGCTGGACGACGTCGTCGGCGCCTGGATTGCCCGGCACTCCCGTGCGGAGGTCATCGCCGCGTTCGACGCCGCCGAAGCCGCCGTGGCGCCGGTCTACGATGCCGCAGACATTGTTGCCGATCCGCAGTTCAACGCACTGGGCACCATCCACCGGATCAAGGACCCCGAGCTCGGCGACCTGGCCATGCAGGGGCCGCTGTTCCGGATGTCGCGGGATGCGGCAACCATTGCGTTCACCGGGCGGGCGCACGGCGCGGACACGGACAACGTGCTGACCGGGCTGGGGTACACGGCCGCGGAACTCGCCGCGCTGCGGGCGGACGGGAGCATCGGATGAGCCGGCCGGTCATGGTGGCCTTATATGCGCCGGCGGACCGGCCGGAGCGGTTCGCCAAAGCGTTGCAGGCCGGGGCGGATGCGGTCATCGTGGACCTGGAAGACGCCGTCGCCGCCTCCCGCAAGGACGCTGCCCGCGCGGCGCTGACCGACTTCGCGGCGTGCTGGGAAGAGTGCCGGGAAGCGGGCGGCGGGGATGCTCCGGCGGTCCAGGTCCGGGTGAACGCGCGCGGGTCCCGGGCCCACGACGCCGACCTCGCCGCCGTTGCAGCACTGCCCCCGGAGTTCGGGGTGCGGCTGCCGAAAACGCAGTCGGGCGCGGACGTTGCCGCCCTCCGCACCGTCCTGCCGGGGCGGCAGGTGCATGCCCTGCTCGAATCGGCGCTGTCCATTGAGCGGGCGTTTGAAATTGCCGGTTCCGGTGCTGCCTCGATCGCCGCCGGTGAAGCGGATCTGCGGGCCGAGCTGGGGATTCCTGCCGGGCCGGCCGGCGAGGCGGGCCTGGCCTGGGCGCGCAGCCGCATCATTAACGCTGCTGCCGCGGCGGGCCTGCCCGCTCCGTTGATGGCGGTTTACGCCCATGTCCGGGACGTGGACGGGCTGGCCGCCAGCTGCCGTGCGGGCCGGGCGCTCGGTTTCGCCGGGCGGACCGCGGTGCATCCGCGCCAGATTGAGGTGATCCGCCGGGTCTTCACCCCGGATGCAGCGGAGCTGGCCCGGGCGCAGGGCATTGTGGAGCGTGTGCAGGCAGCAGCCCGGGACGGCACCGGCGCCTTTGTGCTGGCGGACGGGACCTTTATCGATGTCGCCATGCTGCGCGCTGCCGAGCGGGTGCTTGCCCTGGGCGGTCATTCCACCGCGTAGTTGAGCCGCACCGCTCCGTTCGCGAAGCGTTGCTCCCCCAGCAGGCGCAGGTTCAGGCGCAGGCCGTCCGGCAGCACCCGGGTGCCGCCGCCAACAATCACCGGATAAACCACCAGCGAGACGGCGTCGACCAGTCCCATCTGCAGGGCGCTCTTGGCCAGCGACGGCCCGCCGATGGTGGCATTCCCGGCCGCCTTCGCCCGCTCCACCGCCTCCGGGGTCAGCGCCGGTTCCAGTTCAGTCCGGTCCGTCCAAGGCTCGGTGAGGGCGGAGGAAAACACGATTTTCGGCGTCGCCTGCCATGCTGCAGTGAACCGTTCGGCCCCGGGTGAGCCCGCCACGGCGGCCGGATCCGTTTCCCACACGGCCATGCTTTCGTACATCCGCCGTCCGTACAGGACGGCGGCTGCGTCTTCCATGTCTTCGGTGTGGGAGAGGACCATTTCCTCGGAGGGCGCCATCCAGGAGAAGTCACCATTGGCGTCGGCGCTGTAACCGTCCAGAGAGCAGTTGATCGAATACATCAGGGATCCCATCGGCCCAGCAAACCCGCCCGGCTCGGCGGATACAAGGGTGCCGCAGGTCCCGGCCGGCGAATTACAGGCCTGTTTACCGGCCGCGGCCCGCCGGGTCTGGACCGGTCAACTGCTGCGGTGGCACAGTGCTGGCATGGCTGATTCGAACCCTGATATGGAGCATTGGTGGCCGCAGCTGCCGGCCGCGGCCCAGCGGTGGCTGGTGAACCACAACGGTGAAGCGGTGCCGCTGGAAATCCAGGAGGAGATTATCGGTGCGGGCGGCACTGTGGTTGGGGAGGACTGGTGGGTGGGCACCAGCGACGACGACGGCTTCTACTTCTCCGACGCCGGCATCGACTGGATCGAGGACGCCGGCAATGACGAGTTCCCGGGCGCACCGTAAGCCGCTTTACGTGCTGGGTCCTGTTCGGGGTCCTAACGAGGGTTCGAGAACATCACCAGCAGGACGCAGCCGGCGGAAAACACAGCCTGGCCCAGCAGCAGGGCACCCGGAACGTAGCCCAGGAACAGGCCCAGCAGCAACGGCACCGCTGCCAGCAAAATGGTGTCCAGGCCGCGGGCGAGGGACCCGGTTTGCGCCGTCGGGACCGGGCCGAACACGGTGTCCGACGGCGGAACCGTCCAGTCCGGCAGCGGCCGGTAGGCACCCCGCACCGCGGCGGCGCCGAGCCCGGTTCCGGCGAGTGCGCCGAGCCCGATCAGCGCCGGGCTGCCCGCCCCCAGCAACACCAGGACGGTACAGAACCCGGCGGACCACAGGGCCATGGCAGCGGCGGGCAGCGTCATCCGGCTCAACCGCACCAGTGCCGGGGACAGCGGCAGCAGGGCGTCCAGGCCGGGGGTGATGGCGGTTTGCCGGGCCAGGGCACCCATGGCCGGGACGGCCGCGCCGATGGTGAGCAGGATGACGGCCAGCTGCATCAGAGCCGGTTGCTGTCCGGCTGCCAGCAGGACAGCGACGCACAGCAGGAGCAGCAGCACCGGACGGCCCCATAGTCCTGGGGTGCGCAGGAACGCGGTGGCATCGGCACGCAGCAGGGCGCCGAACGGTGTGCGGGCGCCCTTGGCGTACCAGCGTCGGGCGCGGCGGGAGGTCCGGGCGCCGGGGGCGGCGGCGAACGCCCGCCCCAGCTCATTGGTGTCCATCAAATACAGCGCCGCCCCGGCGTGGCCGGACACTCCCCCGCCGCGGATCAGTTCACGTCCCGGGATCCGCTCCAACCGCGTCTGGACCCACAGCCCCAGTCCGACGACGGCGACCAGCGCCGCGGGGGCGGGCCACCACTCGCCGGCGGCAGCCAGCCGGGGAAGGAAACTCAGCAATGCCAGCAGCACCAATGCACCGGCCGTACCGAACGGTCCGGCCGGGATGCCGTTTCCTGCCGTCGGGCGATTTCCGCCAGCCGGCCCTCCTACCTGGCCGTTCCCGGCCGACTGCCCCACGGCCGACTGCCCCACGGCCGCCAGCAGCAA
Organism: Arthrobacter sp. zg-Y750; assembly: GCF_020907365.1. Classification (NCBI taxonomy): domain Bacteria; kingdom Bacillati; phylum Actinomycetota; class Actinomycetes; order Micrococcales; family Micrococcaceae; genus Arthrobacter; species Arthrobacter sp. zg-Y750. The sequence goes on from NZ_JAJJOC010000006.1 coordinate 214,847, forward strand.
CGCGCATACCGCGGCCAAGCCGAAGACGGCTGCCCCGGCGAGCTGGCCGGCGAATGCCGCCTGCAGGTCGGTAATCACCCCGACCGGCAGATACAGCACCGCACCGGCCGCCCACACCATGCCGCCACGGCGCAGCAGCCTCCCGGTGAGGAACGGCCGGCGGTCCACGGGCAGGCCCAGCCACCAGTACCCCTCGGCGGAAGTCACCGCCACCGGCCCCAGCTTCCGGGCCCCGGTGAGCACCGCCGCCAGGGCAGCGAACAGCAGGACGGTGACGGCCGCGCCGTCGGGCAGGCCGGTCCATTCAGCGGCAACGATGGTGCGGCGGCCGCCGGCACCGGACCCCAGGGCACGCGCCACCTCGTTCCGCAGCGCGAGGACCAGTCCCCCGGCCAGCGCCAGGATGGTGCCCACCCCCAGGAGCGTGGTGTAAGCCTCCAGCAGCACGTCCCGGAGGCGGGTGCTGCCGCGGCGGTGGCTCCGCGACACGGTACGGGTGTAGCGGGCCGGATTGAACTGCGGCGAAGCGGGCGCGGTGGTGCGGGCCATGCGCTATTTACCGGCGATCTCGGCGGCGGCGCGGGCGGGTTCGATCTCGCGCACCTCGTCATCTATGAGCAGGCAGCGCTCCGCCGTCGCCAGGAGCAGCGCCGGATCGTGGGTCACCAGCAGGACCGTGCCGCCGTCGTCGGCGTAATCCCGGATGCGGACTCCCACGCGTTCGCGCATCACCGGGTCCAGGCGCTGTTCGGGTTCATCGAGGATCAGCAGCGAGGACGGGCGGATCAGGGCCGAGGCGAGCAGCAGCCGGCGGCGCTGGCCGGAGGAGACGGAATCCGGCACGGCGTCGGCGCGGTCCTGCAGCCCGAAGAAGTCCAGTTCCGCGTCGACGGCGGCGTCCGGGTCCGGCACGGAATGGCCGCGGGCCACCAGCTGCAGGTGTTCGCGGAGCGACAGCGACGGGAAGAAGGCGTCCTCGTCAAAGAGGGCGGCGACCTGGCGGCGGAAGGGGATGGCGTCCTCATTGGCGGGCAGGCCGTGCACCCGCACCTCGCCGTCGAGCATCAACTGTTTGCCGGCAATCGTGCGGGCGGCAGTGGACTTGCCGGCCCCGTTGAAACCGACGACGCCGAGGATCTCCCCGGGCGACGCGGAGGCGGTGATCGCCCCGCAGACGGGAGCGCCGGCGTAGCCCACCAGCAGTTGGGAAATCTCGAGCACGAGCCCGGCAGCAGTCATGCCCACCAATGTAGCGGGGCGGGCGGGCCGTTCAGGCCAAGGACATGTCTAGTGCAGCGACTTCAACCCGATCACGCCGCCCACAATCATGGCCAGGAACAGGATCTTCAGCAGGGACACGGATTCGGCGCCGGTGGCCATGCCGTAAATGACGGTCAGAGTGGCGCCGATCCCCACCCACACGGCGTACGACGTGCCCAGCGGCAGTTCGCGCATGGCGTACGCGAGCCCGGCCATGCTCGCGACAAGCGCGGTGACGAAGATGGCGGACGGCCAGAAGCGGCTGAACCCCTGCGACTTGTCCAGGGCGGTGGCCCACACTGCCTCCAGGACACCGGACAGAACTAGAACAATCCATGACATGGCAATCTCCCACGGGCCGTCTTGTCGCACACCGGGTACGGCACCCCTCGTCCGGGAGACCGTGTCGCGGCCTCCCTTCCACGGTCGCACGCACGGGTGCCGGGGGCAACTCGGGGCGAGGCGTGCTGCCGGTGCGGACGAAAAGGCAAAAATTACCGTCACGGGGATCGAAAAGGCACAAATTACCGGTTTCCGGGGCGAAAAACGGTAATTTGTGCCTTCTCGTTTCGACCGGGCGACACCCGCAGCAACTAGAGTGGCCGCATGCCGCAGCTGATCGCCCCCACTGCCGCACTGGAGGGCGCCTGGCGTCAGGCCCGCGCGGAGTGGGGCCCGGGCGTCCACGAGGACGGGTTCGGGCTGCGGCCGGAGGACGACGTCGAAACCTCCGCCGGGTTCTCGGCCTGGCTCCGGCGGCTGGCGGCGGACACCGGCTGCACCTACCGGTGGATCGTCTCCGGCGGGCAGGTGCTGGGCGGGATCGCCCTGCGTCACGGCGACGCCGACGCGGTGCGCCGGGCCGGGAACATCGGCTACGGCATCCGCCCCTCCGCCCGGCGGCAGGGCCATGCGGTGGCCGCGCTGCGGGCCATGCTCGACGAGGCGCGGGAGCTGGGCCTGCCCGAAGTGCTGCTGATCTGCGGGAAGGAGAACACCGCCTCCGCCCGCACCATCGAATGGGCCGGCGGCATCCCGGCCGGTCCCGCCGTCGGTCCCGGCAGCGGCGCGACTGGCCGCGGCAGCGGCCGCGGTGGCAGCGGCGCGAGGATGCGGAAGTATGTCATCTCCACGGGTGCAGGCACCGCGGACTGAAGCTCTGACACGTCCGGCCCCTGCAGGAAGCACCGCGCATTGACGTGAGCCGGGGCGGCGGTCAGCGTGGATTCATGACAGAACCGGACGCTGCAGGCGCAGGCAGAAATGCCGCCGCCCCAGGCCCGGACACTGACCCGGGGCCGGGGCCGGGGCCTGCGGCTACCGCACTGGACTCAGCCTTTTTCGCCTTCAGCGGCCTCGCCGCGATTTGGTTCGCCGTCCTGCTGTTCCAAAGATCGCTGGAGCTGGGGCTGGGGCACATCGGGTTCCTTATCGTGTTCTGGGCGGCGCTGGCCTACCTGGTGCTGCCGCGGGTGGACCGGATCCTGACAAAGATCTTCATCCCGGACTACTTCATGGGACGGACCCGCACCAATGCCGGTTTGTTCGGGGACGCCGTCAACCTTGCGTTCCTGGGCACCGAGGAACAGCTCCGCGGAGCGCTGGGCCGGGCCGGCTGGCATCTGGCGGACCCGGTGACGCTGTCCAGCAGTTGGCGGATTGTCTCCTCGACCCTGCTGCACCGCAGCTACCCGTATGCGCCGGTGAGTCCGCTGCTGCTGTTCGGCCGGGAACAGGATTTCGCCTACGAGCAGGAAGTGGACGGCAACCCGCGGCAACGCCACCACGTGCGGTTCTGGCGCTGCCCGGAGGGCTGGATGCTGCCAGGAGGCATTGCCTCCGACTGGCTGGCGGCAGCGTCCTTCGACCGCGCCGTCGGCCTGTCCCTGTTCACGCTGCAAGTCACCCACCGGGTCGGCGAAAACATCGACGCCGAACGGGACTACCTCGTCTCCACCATGGAAGAGAACTCCCCGGAGATCTCGGTGCAGGTCATCAAGAACTTCTCCTCGGGCTACCACTCGCGCAACGGCGGCGGTGATTCGATCGCCACCGACGGCGACCTGCCGGTGGTAGACCTGGCCCGCATACCGGAGGAGGCCGGAGAACAGAAGGAGCTGGCGGCGATCAACCGGACCGGTTCCGGCGCCCTCTCCCGGCTGCCACTTCACCGGCCTGCTCCGGTGGTCTTCGGCGCCGTCCTGGTGTTCCTGCGCGGAGTCGCGGCTTTCACGGTGGCCTCGCCGTTCCTGGCCCGGTTTGCCAATGGGCCCTGGGTGACCCAACTGCTGGGCGAAGACAGCCAGGGGCTCGCGGATATGGGCAGCGCCTACGCTCCGGCCAGCGTCTCGCTGACTGTGTTCGCCGGCGTGGAAGCGGTGCTGGCCGTGCTGATCCTGCGCGGCAGCAACATTGCCCGGGTCACGGCCATGTCCCTGAGCTCCGCGGCCATCATCCTGCAGGTGGTTACGGTGTTCAGCCAGCCCGGGGTGCCGCTGGGCTCGAACCTGTTCGGGTATTCCTTCGACATCCTGCTGATCCTGGCCCTGTCCAGCAGCCGGGCCAGGATCTACGCCCGTATGCACGGCCGCCGCCACCTGCACCGGCGTGTGCAGCAGACTGGGTAGGCGGATTGGCTGGGCGGACCGGTTAGGCAGTGCGGCGGGTAACCATGCGCACAAGCACCCCGGCCACACCCAGCGCTGCGGCCAGCACCACCGTCCCCACGGCTCCGGGCGAATCCAGCGCTGCCGTAAAGGAGCCTGCGGCGTATTCCTGCATCAGCGCCAGGTCACCCCGGAAAACGCGTGTGCCCAGTGCCCCGGCGACGGCGTCGAACAGGACCGGGACCGTCCACAGCAGTGCCAGATCCACCACCCATACTGCCGCGCGGCCCATCCGGTCAGGCGGACACCAGGCCAGGGCCAGGCCCGCCAGCACCGCCGGGAACCAGTGGCCCAGCATCGAGACCACCGGAGGCAGGGCGAAGGACTCCCAGAACACCTCGCCCCAGGCAAACAGCCACTCCCCCGCCGGCACCGCCGCCAAGCCGATCCCCAGCGCCGCCACGGCCTTGCTCCGCGACCGAACGGCCAGGAGCACCACCACCGCAGCCGCTATTGCCGCGACCACCCCGGCCAGCAGCCCGTAGAAGTAAAGGTCGCCCATGCTGCCCATAAGCAGCCCGTCACCCAGGACCGAAAAGGACTGCACCGCGGCGGCGACCTGCACCAGCAGCAGTCCCGCGGCCGCCCAGCCGACCGCTGTCCAATGGCGGGCCGGAGCCCACCAGCGCAGGCCTAAGGCAGCCACCAGTCCGCCAGTAACCATCAGGCCTACGATCCGGATGGCCATGTACTGGCTCAACGGCAGCAATGCCACGGGCATATCCTCGGGCATGGTCTGGAAGGCCCACAGATTCTGCACCGGCAGCACCATGCCGGTAGCGACCCAGGGCGCCGATCCCACCAGTCCGGCAAACACGCCGATTCCCAGTGCGATCAGCACCAGCGCGGCGACCGGGTGCTGCCGGCCGGCATACGTGCCTGGGCGGGCATCGCCGTCGTCGTGACTGGGCCGGCCCGGCTGCGCTGCGCTGTGACTCATGGAATTCCCCCCGGAAGCTGTTGGGCACCGCACCGGACCGCGCCCGGAAGTGCTGCGGACAGCCTAACGGCGCCAGGCGCCTAGTTCGACGCCGCGAGCCCGCGCATCCGGGTCCGGTAACGCAGCGGGGACTCCCCGATGCTGCGCTTGAACGCCGTACTGAAGGAGCTCTCCGAGGAAAAGCCCAGGTCCAGGGCCAGGGACCGGATCCGGACGTCCCCGGAGCGCAGCTCCCGCTGCGCCACCAGCATCCGCCAGTTGTTCAGGTAGGTGCGCGGCGGAGTGCCGGCCACCTCACGGAACCGTTCAGCGAAGGCGGTGCGGGACATCGCTGCCGCACGCGCCAGCTCTTCCAGGGACCAGGGTTTGTCCGGCCGGGAGTGGATCAGTGCGACGGCGGGCCGCAGGCGGTCATCGGTCAGCAGTTTCAGCCAGCCGCTGGGCAGCTCCGCCTCTTCCAGAAAGGCCCGGAGCACGTCCACCAGCAGCAGCTGCCCGTACTGCCGGACCGCGAACTCCGATCCCATCCGCGCGTTGGACACCTCCGCGAAGAGCCGCTCGATCAGCCCGTGCATGTGCGGGGCGGCTGCGGAGCCGGAGCGGATGTGCGCCACGGGCGGCAGGGCCTGCAGCAGCAGTTCCCGCCCGGCATCATTGACGGCAATCCGGCCGCCGATGATGATGTCCTCCTCGCCGGGTTCCCCCTCCCCCACGCGGACAAAGGTGCCGCTGGCCGGCGGATCCAGCCGGACCGGAGCGCTGTCCCCGGCGCCGTCCCCGGTGCCGTCCCCCGTGCAGCCCTCCAACCGGAGCCAGGTGCGGCCGTTGAGCACGGCTACATCGCCGGCTTCCAAAAGCAGCGGGGTTTCTGCGCCGTTGGTAGACACCCGCATGGACCCCTGCACCACGGCGAAGAACTTCAGGTCCTCCTCCAGCAGGCTTTCCGACTCCCAGCGCCCGTGGACCGCAGTACTGCCCGAGATGATCCCGCGCACCTCAATGAAGTCCAGCACTTCCGACAACCGGTCATTCGCCATGTTTGTACTCTAGAGCAATAAATGCGGACTTTAAGTTATTCCGCGTACAGATTTTCGCGGGCAGACTGGGAGGCGTCCTCCAGTTCGGAGGAACGGTTTTCTTTAGGAGTTCCCATGAATGACAGCATGATTACCCTCGTCACCGGCGCCAACAAGGGCATTGGCCGGCAGATCGCCGGGCAGCTGTCCGCGCTTGGCCACACTGTGGTGGTGGCCGCACGGAGTGCCGACTCCGGCGAACGGGCAGCGGCGGAGCTGCGGGCCGAGGGCGGCGACGCCTTCGCCGTGGTCCTGGACGTCACTGACCGCGACTCGGTGGAAGCCGCCGCGGACACGGTAAAAACCCGCTTCGGCCGGCTGGATGCTCTGGTTAACAACGCCGGCATTGTTGCCTCCCCGGGCGTCAGCTTTGCCGCCCAGCAGCCCGGCTCGGTGGACGTCAATGAGATCCGTTCCGTTTTCGACACCAACTTCTTCGGCGTCATCAACGTAACCTCGGCGTTCCTGCCACTGCTGCGCCTGTCCCGGACCCCGCGGATCGTCAACGTCTCCAGCGTGGCGGGATCGCTCACGGCGGTCTCCGATCCGGCCAATACCGACCCGATCGCGGCCGGCTACGCCCCCTCCAAGACGGCACTGACCTCGCTGACGCTGCAGTACGCGAAGGGCCTTGCGCCGGAAGGGATCCTGGTCAATGCGGTGTGCCCCGGCTTTGTGGCCACGGACCTGAATGGTTTCCGCGGTACCCGCACCCCGGAACAGGGCGCTCGGGCTGCGGTGCGGATGGCCACCATTCCCGCCAACGGTCCCACCGGCACGTTCAGCGACGAAGACGGCCCGCTGCCCTGGTAACTGCGTACCGGGTTGGCGCGGCAGGGCGGCAGGGTAGTCCGGACCAGGCGGCCTTGCCGCCGTGTCCGCTCAAAACCGGTACTAGCCATGCCGACGCCGGGCGGTTAGGGTCTGGATAGCCTGCGGCACGCTTGTGCCGGACGTGCCGGACGCGTTCCCGCCGTGGGCTCCGCTATCGGGGGATGGATCGGCTTGGAAACTCGGAGTTCAGGTATTTTCGCGGCGCTGCTGCTGGCCGGTCTGCTCGCCGGGTGCGGTGCCACCGATGCCGAGATGAACGAGGCCCGCGCCCGCGCCGAGGCCAGTGCAAGCCCGTCGCAGGCAAAAAGGACCCTGCGTCCCTGCCCGGGCGGGGAAATTCTGCGTACGGAACCGTCCGGCATGCAGAGCATTAGGCCGGAATGCTACGACCAGGCCGTTGCCGAAGCCATCGCCGAATTCCCGGAGCCGCTGCCTGCCGGTGTGGAATGGCAGGTTGAAACCACCGACTTCAGCGACCCCGAGGTCCGGGCGAAGCTGGGCGACATCAGCATCGCGGACGGCAACCAGGACAACGATGTGGCCGCCTACTGGCTCTGCGCCTGGATGGACGCCTATATCTCAGCCTCAGACGCCGGTGACGCGGCAGCACAGGAACAAAGCATGGGTTACCTGGCCAAGTACACGAGCCTGCCGGCATCCCGGGAATACATGGTTAACCCGGAGGTCTTTGACGCAGCCGTAGTTGAGCCTGCCAGGGCCGGGAATCCCGCAAAACTCCGGGAGTACTACAAGGGCAGCTGCTCGGCCTTTCAACGGGCGGCGCATCCGGGATCCTAACCGGGGCGGCCCGCTCCGGCCGGAAGCCTTCGGCGAAAGGCGGGCAGGAGCAGCATTCCCCGGTAGATGCCGTACCCGAGGGGAGCTCCTCCGGTATTGGCCAGCAGGTCATTCACGTCCGCAACATGACCGCCGTTCCACAAAACGGCGTTGGCGTACTGCAGCAGTTCCATGGTGAGGCTGACCAGGAACCCCACGAGCAACACCCGTGGTGCCGAACGGATGCGGGAGATGAGCGGCAGGAGCATGCCCAGAGGGATGAACACCAGGATGTTTTGCAAAATGTCATCCCACTCTGCGTTCTGCAGCGGGACCAGGTTCAGGCTCCCCCAACGCGGGCTGGAGCCGGCCGCAAACTGAATCGGGAAGAGCGTGTTCCCGATGACACCGGCACCGTAGACGCACATGACGGCGCTCACCAGAACCCGCGGAACGGTCAGGTCCCCCCTGCGGTGCAGCCGCCACAGCAGAACGGTGAAAACCACCACGGCCAGCGGGATGACCACCGGGTACGCGGTGATCTCATAATGGGGACGCATTCCAGACTCCTATTGGGCGGGCCAAACCACCTCGAAGCGCTCGAACACCAACTCGTCGGACTCGGACCAGCTGCCGCCCCGCGCGGCTGCGGTGCGCTCCCAGAACCGTTGATGTTCCCGCCGCCAGGAGTCCAGGCTGAGATCGTCCTCCCCCTCATCGCGGGCGAGAGCTTCATCAGCATCGTTGAATGTGCCGAGCCTAAGCTCCGTGGTCCGCAGGATCACCCGCGGCACGCCGTCGCCGTCGCACACAATCCAGTGAAGCCCGATGCGCGGCAGGGGCTCGCCCTCGTCCACGTATTCGGCAACGTGCGAGGAAGTGGCGCGTTTGGTGCCGTCCAGCACCAGGGCCAGCAGTTCGTCGGCCAGGGCCGAAGAGTCACCGAACGCCTCGACGTTGTAGGTTCCGGCGGCAGCCGCTTGGGCAGGGAACGCTGCTGCATAGGCATCCCAGAGGTTCGCGGCGGCGTCGAAGTCCAGCTCCGGCGAAAAAGGCTCATTCATACCGGCAAGTCTGCCACTGCCGTTACTCCCGGCCTGGACAAAGCCATCCTTGAACCCTTTCCGCATCAAAGTGCGCTATTTTCAGCACATGCCGGAGAAGGATGTCGGCCCGCAAATGACCGTGGCTGCGAAAACTCGCAAGTCCCCCAACTTTCGCGACGATTTGCTGCGGGCCGACACCCTCACCGTACATGATCGGAACATGTTCCGAAATAGACTAATTGCTCAGCCCGGAAATTGAGGATCCAGATTTGTCCAAGACCCTGCACGAAACGGCACAGGAAGCGTTTCAGCGCCTCCGGCTGCCTGCCCGTGTCACCCTTGATTCCCTGATTGAACGTGTTCAGGTGCTGCGTAACCGCCGGATGGTGATCATTGAAAGCGACAAACTCACGGGCACCAAGATCTGCGGACTGTGGATTCCCCGGGAGCATGTGGACGTGGTCTATCACTCCGCCACCAGGGGCGTGCTGCACCGCCAGCAAATGATCCTCCACGAACTGGCCCACATGATCCTCAGGCACGATGAAGCTGAAGGCGCCACCTGGCAGGGCATCAAGGCTTTCCAGGAGCTTTCCGGTGAAGTGGTGGCAAAGGCCCTGGCCCGCGGGGATTTCCGGTCCGATCTGGAAGCCACAGCCGAATACCTGGCAGACCTCCTAGCCGCCGCCATCAGGGAATCCAGCCAGGAAATCTACAGCTACGAGGCCTATTTCGAATGATCACTATTCTTGTTTCCGTCTTTATGTGGCTGCTTGTCCTGACCCTGCTGCTGCGTGCGCGTTCCCGACCCGACAACACCATGCTGAAAGCCGCCGTCGTCATAGCTGCGTCGCTTACCACCAACATCAATGGCGTTTATCTGTGGGCGGCGCACCAATTGCCCTGGCCCAATGCCCTGGACCTGGTCTCGAATATTTTCCTGATTGCCGGCATTTACTATCTGTCCCGCGCAATCGCCCGCGGAGCAGCGGCCGGAGACACCGGCGCGGCTCCGGGGCAGCGCTGGATTCCCGCCGCTGCCGGCGCCACCATCCTCGTTATGGTGGTGAGCTTCGCTTTCATTGACGATCCGGCTGTATCAACCACTTTTATGCTGGATTACGGGGATCAGACGGCCGCGGCGATCTATTCGGGTATCCAGTACCTGTACCTCTTTGCCGTGCTGGCGGGAACGTTGCTCACCTGCATCCGGAATGTGCCGCACATGCGGCGACGGCGCTTCCGGGCCGGGTTTAGGATCATCGGCTGGGGCTGCTGCGCCGGGATGGGGCTGTGCTCATCGGTGATCGTGATGGATGTAGCCCACGTAGCGGGTGCCGAAAGCCTGATGCGGGCTGTCGGCACGGTCTATGACATCTCCTATGCCCTGACGGTGCTGCTGCTGGCGTCCGGCCTGGCCGTTCCGCCACTGGGCAGGGTCCTGAGCGAATTCAGCGTCCGCCGGCAGATTCAGGAACTGGAACCGCAGGTAAAAGCCCTGTGGCTGTCCACCGTAGCCATGGCTCCGGCGGTCAGCCTGCTCGGCACCACGGCGGGGAGTGTTGCCGCTGGTCCCGAGAAAACCGCGCGGGACGCCACCGACACGATTCACCGCCTGGTGATCGAGATCCATGACTGGATGAATGTCAGCGGCCAGCCCGCACTGTCCGTGGAGCATCAGTCCGTCCTGGCCCGAGCGGAAGCGCTGTGCTTGCAGCAGGGCCGGGCCGTCCGGTGAACCGGTTCAAGGCGGCGCTTCTGGCCTCCGCCGCAGCCGTCGCCGCGCTCCCGCTGCTGGCCGGGCCTCTCATCCGCGCCCAGGCAACCGATGCCGCGCAGAGCAGGCGGCTGGTTCCGGTCCGCGGCCACGGCCGCGGCCAACAGGATTCACGCATGTACTTGGATTTTGATCCCGCCGGGTTCGCGGCCCACCCGGGGCGCCTGAGCATGCGCGCCGCGTCCGGGGGTGAACTCATCGTCCTTGGGCCTCCCGTCCTCGAACCGCCCGCCGCAATCCATGCCACCCCGCACCGGGCCCTCCCCGGACAGCCGCTCCGGGGACTGCGGCGAGCCGTGGAACGGGGCGATCCCGCCCGTGTTCTCCGCGACGGCAAGGGACAACTCAGCGGCCACCTCGGGGAAACCCCGGCCGATTTCGGTTTCCGGTACGAGGACGTGCAGATCGGCGGCTTGCCCGCCTGGGTTATCCCCGCCGAAGGTCCCGGTGATGTATGGGTCATCCACGTCCATGGACTGGGGAGCTCGCGGAGCCAGTGCCTGCGCGGAGTCCGGGCGTTTTCCCGGCTCGGCTACACCTCGCTGCTTCCCTCCTACCGGACCTCACTGGACCTTCCCGGGCGGCAGCGGCGCAGTCACCTGGGTGTCAGCGAGTGGACCGAAATCGAAACAGCACGCCGCTACGCGCTGGCCTGCGGAGCCCGCAGGATCATCTTCGTTGGCTGGTCGCTGGGCGCCTCCATTGTCGCGCGCGTTCTGCAGGAATCCCCGGACGGGAGCACGGCCGGTGCCCTCCTCGTCTCCCCCGCCCTGGACTGGCCCGCCATCATCACCGCACATTTGCGGAAGGCCGGCTGCCCGGAATTCGCCGCCCGCTGGCTGCCGTCTACCGTCAATATTCTTCGCCCCCGGGGCGAACCGGTAATCCGGTGGCACCAGATGCCGGGCGTCACCATGCAAAGCTATCCGGCGACCCCGACTATGATTCTTCATGGCTCAGATGATCAATCAGTGCCCGTAGAGCTTTCCCGGATATTCGCGTCCAGGCACTTGGCCTCTGTGCAGCTCATTGAGTTTGCCGGTGCCCATCACACGCTGGAATGGAATTCCGCCCCGGCGTTATGGGATGAGGTTGTCACTGCCTGGTGCCATTCCCTCGGGCTGGCAGGAGAACACTCCATCGAAGACTTTTCGGAGGCGAAATAAAACCGTGACCGGTGAGAGCGCCGCGCAGCGCAACCTAAAAGACGCCCAGATCCTGGCCCGGAAAATCGATCTGCTGCTGGACGTGGTGGTCACCGCCGAGGGCAGGCCCTACGAATTCCAGGACATCCAGTCCGCCCTGGCGGACAAAGGCGTCAAACTGTCCCGCACCCGCTGGCACCACATCAAGGCCGGGGACGCGACCGTGCGGCAGCCTTCGGAAGTCCTGGCGGCCCTGGCCGAATTCTTCGACGTTAATCCTGATTACCTGCTCGAATCGGACGGCAAGGTACCTGAGCGCATCCAGCATGAACTGGAACTTCTGGCCGCCATGCGCCGCGCCAAGGTCAAGGAATTCGCCACGCGGACACTGGCCGAAGTCGACAATGAAACCCTGGACGCAATAGCTGCCCTCCTGGACGACTCCACCAAATACTGACCACTTCGACGACGACGGCGGCACCGCCCGAGGTGCCGACGTCGTCGTCTGCGGTGGAACTTCCCTAGTGCAGCACTTCCCTAGTGCAGCACTTGGCGGGCCGGCAGCAGCGGGGTGAAGAACTGCGCCAGTTCCGCGGTGTCCGTCAGCGGCAGCACGTTGGCCACGTACTGGTCCGGCCGGACCACCACTACGGCGCCGCTGCGGGAGATGCCGCGGGCCTCGAAAATGTCCGCCGCCGGGTCCGTGCCGTAGACCTTCGCCAGGTCGCGCAGCTGGAACGGTCCGACCTGCGGCTTGAACACGGCCGGAACGGCGTTGATGTCAATGCCGGTGTGGTCCTGCTGGTAAATAACCTTGACGTCGAACCACGCGTCGCGGTCCAGGCCTGCCGGGGTAGCGGCCAGCGGCGACTCCGGGGCGGTGTCCAGCCAGTCGGCCAACGCGGTGAGGGCCGAGTCCGTGCCGGCCGGCGCGGCGTCCGCGAACACGTAGATCCGCCAGCGGCCGTCGGCCCGGGCCTGGTGGCCCAACTGCACCGGGTTGGTGTCGCTGACCCGCAGCACCGGCGCTGACTTGAAGCGCTTGCCGAGGGTAAAGCCGGCGGCCAAATCCTGGTGCGTACCCTCGGCGACCAGCAGGGAGCGCGTGTACTCGGTCATGAACCCGGCCGGGAATTCGGCGGTGCGCACGTAGAAGTCCTCCAGGTCCGAGGGGTTCTCGAACTCCTCGGGCTTCTTGGCCATGAGGCTGGACCATTCCTTGTCGAAATCGATGAGGTTCTTTGCCACCACCTGGCGTTCGGCCGAGTAGGTGGAGAGCAGCGCCTCGGGGCTGCGGCCGTCCAGCACGTGGCCGAGCTTCCAGCCGATGTTGAAGCCGTCCTGCATGGACACGTTCATGCCCTGCCCGGCCTTGGCGCTGTGCGTGTGGCAGGCGTCGCCGGTAATGAACACCCGCGGGCTACGGGCGCCGAGGTCCTCGGGCCGCACGTCGTCGAACCGGTCCGTGAGGCGGTGGCCCACCTCGTACACGCTGTGCCAGGCCACGTTGCGGACATCGAGCGTGTAGGGGGCGAGGATGCCGTTGGCCTTGGCGATGATCTGGTCGATGGTGGTCTTCCGGACCGCCCCGTTGTCGTCGTCGGGGACCACGCCCAGGTCCACGTACATGCGGAACAGGTGCCCGCCCTCGCGCGGAATGAGCAGGATGGACCCGCCGTTGGAGGACTGGATGGCGCACTTGGTGCGGATGTCCGGGAAATCCGTGGTGGCCAGCACGTCCATGACACCCCAGGCGTGGTTGGCCTGGTCACCGTCCAGGGTGCAACCGATGGAGTCGCGGACCTTGCTGCGCGCGCCGTCGGCGCCCACCACGTACTTGGCTTTCACCGTCCGCTCGGTGCCCTCGAGCGGGCCGGCGGTATGCCGGAGGGTGACGGTGACCGGATACTCGGCGTCGTCGTCGACCTCCAGTCCCACAAATTCCAGGCCGTAGTCCGGGGCCATGCGGGCCGGCGAATTGGCCATGAACCGGGCGAAGTAGTCCAGCACGCGGGCCTGGTTCACAATCAGGTGCGGAAATTCGCTGATCCCGGCCGGATCATCAAGGGCGCGGCCGGCGCGGACAATGCGCGAGGGGTCCTCGGGGTCCGGGCGCCAGAAGCACATTTCCGTGATCCGGTACGCCTCGGCGGTGATTTCCTGAGCGAATCCGAAGGCCTGGAAGGTTTCCACGCTGCGGGCCTGGATGCCGTCGGCCTGGCCGATCACCAGCCGCCCGTCACGGCGCTCCACAATCCGGGTGGTGACGTTGGGGAACTGGGACAGCTGCGCCGCGGCGAGCATGCCGGCGGGGCCGGTGCCGACAATCAGCACGTCCACTTCCCCGGGCAAGTCTGCGGGCCGGTCGACGCCGACGCCGGCGGCGGGTTCGATGCGCGGGTCGCCGGATACGTAGCCGTGGTGGTGGAACTGCACGGATGTCCTCACTTCGTTGTGCCGTAGGTGCCGCCGCACGGCTTTCTTCAAGCGTGTTCGATATTCGGGCACGCCGTTCGATAGCCGGAGGGGTGTAGCCACTGTACGGGAGGCATGACACAGGTCACAATTTCCCGGCCCGTTCCGTTGGGACGGAAATCGACCGGTTTGGGAAGAATCGACCGGTTTGCAGCGGAGGGATTTCCCAAAATGGCAGCAAAATCCCAAACCGCAGGGAAGGACGCACCGCGTTTTCCGCGCGCTTCGCCGCACTGGTAGGCGAACCGCCCATGAGTTACCTGACCAGGTGGCGGATGGGTCTGGCGCAGTCCCGGTTGTTGGAGGGCTCGACGTCGATCTCCGCCCTGGCCGGCGAGCTCGGCTACCGATCCGGGGCAGCCTCCGCCCGGGCCTTCCTGCGGGTGGTGGGGCAAACGCCGGGATCGGTCCGCACACGGCGTGACGCTGCAGCTTCCCGTTTCTGCTGCCGTCTCCCGCTTCTGCTGCCGTCTCCCGCTTCTGCTGCCGCTTCAAACCGGCAGCAGAATCCCAAACCGGCAGGGAAAATCAGCTGCCCGCACTACAACCGGCGGGCTGCAGCGGAGGTGCCGCATGTCAGGGTTACGGCCACCAGCGCGCCGCCGGAAACCAGCACGGCAGCGCAGGCACCGCTTGTATCGCTGAGCCGGCCCAGCAGGTTGTTCGCGAACAGCACCGGCAGCGTCTGCACAAACAGGCTGATGGACTGGATCCGGGAAAGGTATTCGTCCGGCACCTCGGTCAGGAGCACCGGCGCCGCCTTCGCCACGAAGTACCCGGTTCCGCAGCCTGCCGCCACGCAGGCCGCCCCGGCCCACCCCGGCGTCGGAACCACCGCGACGGCGAGCATGGCCAGTCCCGTGACCGCGGTGCCGGCCAGTGCAGGCATCCGGGTGAGGCGGGAGTGCGGGCGGAGCAGGAAGAGGACCGAACTCAGCAGCACGCCCGCGCCGTAGGCTCCAGCCATGCTGCCGGTTGCGGCGCCGGGCCAGCCCTGGTCCTGGGCCAGCAGCGGCAGCAGCAGCCCGGTCAGCGGAATGACGAAGCCGGCAATGAAGGCCAGCAGCACCAGGATCACCCGGACCGCCGGTGTCCGGAGGGCATAGGCCAGCCCGTCCCGGATCGCCACCGAGAGGTTCCTGCCACTGGAGGCACGGGCCACGGGAAGCCGCCGGGTGCGCAGGGACAGCAGAATCAGGAACATGACGGCGAACCCGGCAGTGGCTGCCGCGGTGCCGCCCTGCAGGGACAGCACCATCACCACCACTCCTCCCAGCACCGGTCCCGCGATGCCGATCAGCTGGAGCACAATCTGCCGGGCTGCGGCGGCCTGCCGCATCTGGCCGGGCGGGACCAGGTAGCGGGGGAAGGCGCCGGCGGCCGGGCGGTAAAACGCATCCGCAACACCCATCAGCCCGGCAGCCGTCATCAGGACCCACAAGGGCGTTCCCACCGACAGCACCACCACGGTGAGCACGGCACAGACCACCACCATCAGACCGTCTGCTGTAACCATCACCGCCCAGGCCCCGAACCGGTCTGCCACCGACCCTCCCCACAGCGACAGCAGCAGGCGAGGCAACAGTCCAGCGCTGAGCACCAGTCCGGCTGCGGTGCCGCTGGTCCCGGCCGCCACCCAGGCCAAGCCGAAGGTCAGCACGGCGTTGCCCGCCACCGTCCAGATGAACCCGAACAGCCACCAGCGGTACGCCCCCGGCAGCCGGGTGGGTTGATGCGCAGCGCGCAGGTCCGTGCTGGCAGAGCTCATGCGTATCCCCCCATTTTGAACTGATCCAGAAGTCCAGATCACTTGTGATCCAGAACAATAGATCAGTTCGGCGGTGCCGTCTATGCTTTTCCCATGGAGCGGGACAGGGACGCCACGGCAGCGGAAGCAAAAGCACTGGCGCACCCGGTGCGCATCCGGATTCTGCAGGCACTGCGCGGGGAAGCCAAAACCAACAAGGAAATTGCCGCCGAGCTGGGCACCACGCCGGGGGCGACCCTGCACCACATCAACCGCCTTGTGGACCAGGGGTTCATCGTGGTCCAGGCCGAGCGCACCGGCAGGCGCGGAGCGCGGGAAGTGCCGTATCTGGCCACCGGCAAAACGGCTACCCTGTCCTTCCCGGGCACCAGCGCAGAGTCGATGAGCGTCCGCAACGCCATCCTGCGCTCCGGACTGGATTCCTATGCGGCGGCACCGGAAGCGGACCGTTTCGGCGAAGCGTCCTACACCCTGCACCTGACCCCGGACCGGCTCGAAGCCTTCCGGGCCCAGCTGGCAGCGGTGGTGCGCGAGTTCAAGGACGACCTGCCCGGGGATGACAGCGACAAGTACGGCTTCTTCTGGGCCGGTTTCCGGCATACGTCGGGGTAAACCCCGCGGTTTGGGAAAAACCGTACGGTTTGGGAAATTCCTGCCGTTCCGCAGCGGAGGGATTTCCCAAACCGGCAGCAGAATCCCAAAACGGAGGGAAAAGCTAGCCGGCCACGTATGCGGCCAGATGCTCTCCGGTCAGCGTGGACGGCTGGGCCACCAGGTCCGCCGGCGTTCCCTCGAACACGATCGTGCCGCCGTCGCGCCCGGCTCCCGGACCCAGGTCAATGATCCAGTCCGCGTGCGCCATCACCGCCTGGTGGTGCTCAATGACAATCACCGATTTCCCGGACTCCACCAGCCGGTCCAGCAGCGCCAACAGCTGCTCGACGTCGGCCAGGTGCAGGCCCGTGGTCGGCTCATCCAGCACGTAGATGCCGCCCTTGCCGCCCATGTGCGTGGCCAGTTTCAGCCGCTGCCGCTCGCCGCCGGAGAGGGTGGTCAGCGGCTGGCCCAGGTGCAGGTAGCCCAGCCCGACGTCGGCCAGCTGCGTCAGGATCTTATGCGCGGCCGGGGTGCGGGCCTCGCCGTCGCCGAAGAATTCCTGCGCGTCGGTGACCGAGAGCGCCAGCACCTCGGCAATGTCCTTGCCACCCAGCCGGTACTCCAGCACAGAAGCCTGGAACCGGCGGCCCTCGCAGGTTTCGCACACCGATTCCACCGTGGCCATCACGCCCAGCTCGGTATAGACCACCCCGGCGCCGTTGCAGGTTGGGCACGCACCCTCGGAATTGGAGCTGAACAGGGCCGGCTTGACTCCGTTGGCCTTGGCGAACGCTTTGCGGATGGGTTCCAGCAGGCCCGTGTAGGTGGCCGGATTGCTGCGCCGGGAGCCGCGGATGGCGCCCTGGTCCACGGTCACCACATCCTCCCGCCCGGACACGGACCCGGAAATCAGCGAACTCTTGCCCGAGCCGGCCACCCCGGTGAGGACCACCAGCACGCCCAGCGGAATGTCGACGTCGACGTTGCGCAGGTTGTTGGTGTCCGCGCCGCGGACCTGGAAGAACGACGACGCCGGCCGCACCGCCTCCTTCAGCCGCGCCCGGTCCCCCAGGTGCCGGCCGGTCAGGGTGCCGCTGTCCCGCAGCCCGGCCAGGCTCCCCTCGAAGGTGACTGTGCCCCCGCCGGTTCCGGCGCCCGGACCCAGGTCCACCACGTGGTCGGCAATCGCAATGGTCTCGGGCTTGTGCTCCACCACCAGCACGGTGTTGCCCTTGTCCCGCAGCTGCAGCAGCAGCTGGTTCATCCGGGCAATGTCATGCGGATGCAGGCCAATGGTGGGTTCGTCGAACACGTAGGTGACGTCGGTGAGGGAGGAGCCCAGGTGGCGGATCATCTTGGTCCGCTGCGATTCGCCGCCGGACAGGGTGCCCGAGGGCCGGTCCAGGGACAGGTAGCCCAGCCCGATCTCCGCGAACGCGTCCAGCAGGTGCTGCAGTCCGGCCAGCAGCGGCGCCACCGAGGGTTCCTTCAGGCCGCGGACCCAGCCGGCCAGATCGCTGATCTGCATGGCACAGACATCGGCAATGTTTTTCCCGCCGATTTTCGAGGACCGCGCTTCCGGGGCCAGCCGGGTGCCGCCGCAGTCCGGGCAGGTGCTGAAGGTGATGGCCCGGTCAACGAAGGCGCGGATGTGCGGCTGCATGGATTCCGGGTCCTTGGACAGCATGGACTTCTGGATTTTCGGGATGAGGCCCTCATAGGTGAGGTTGATGCCCTCCACCTTGATTTTGGTGGGTTCCTTCCACAGCAGATCATGCAGCTCGCGCTTGGAAAACTTCGCAATGGGTTTGTCCATCCGAAAGAAGCCGGAGCCGGCGAAGATCCGCCCGAACCAGCCCTCCATGCTGTAGCCCGGGATGGTGATGGCCCCCTCGGACAGGGACTTCGCATCGTCGTACAGCGCGGCGAGGTCGAAGTCAGTGACTGCTCCGGTGCCCTCGCAGCGCGGGCACATCCCGCCCAGCCGGTTGAAGGTGGCTTTCTCTGCCCGGGTTTTCCCGTCGCCGCGCTCCACCGTGATGGCACCGGAGGCGCGCACGGAGGGCACGTTGAAGGAGTAGGCGTTGGGCGGGCCGATGTGCGGCTGCCCCAGCCGGCTGAACAGGATCCGCAGCATGGCGTTCGCGTCGGTGGCGGTGCCCACGGTGGAGCGCGGGTTGGAGCCCATCCGTTCCTGGTCCACGATGATCGCCGTGGTCAGCCCCTCCAGCAGGTCCACATCCGGCCGGGCCAGGGACGGCATAAATCCCTGCACAAAGGCACTGTAGGTTTCGTTGATCAGCCGCTGGGATTCTGCGGCAATGGTGCCGAACACCAGTGAACTTTTCCCGGACCCGGACACGCCGGTAAACACGGTCAGGCGCCGCTTGGGGATCTCGATGCTGATGTCGCGCAGGTTGTTCACCCGCGCACCCTGCACCCGGATGACGTCATGGCGGTCCGCCGCATGCCCCGCGTCGGTTTCCGTGCGCGCGCCGGTGTCCGTGCTCATTGGTGCTCCCTCCGCCGCCGGGACCCGCCCCGCCGTCGTTCCGATTCTGCCCGGTCCCGGAGGGCGCGGCAACGCTTAGCCGGAACGACGGCGGCGGGCCGGGGCGGGCGGGCGGGTTCCCGGCGCGAACTTCCGAGCCGGGGATGTACAGGCAGCCTTCCGCTTCCCTAGCGTTTAACCAGGCCGGGGTGGTCTGCCGAACCGCGCAGCCGTGCGCCCCACCGAGAGAAAAGACCATGCTTACCGACACCGACCTCGAAGACCTCCGCGCCGCCGTCCGGGGACCCGTCAGTTTCCCCGGGGATCCGGGTTATGACACTGACACCATGACAGTGAACCCCACCCTGATGCACCGCCCCGAGGCGGTGCTGGGCGCGGCCGGCGCCGCCGACGTGCAGGCCGCGGTCCGCTGGGCCGGCGAGCGTGGCATTCCGCTGGCGGTCCAGGCCACCGGACATTCTGTTTCCTCGCCCATGGACGAGGGCCTGCTGATTAATACCTCCCGGCTGCAGGACGTGGTGATCAACCCCGACGACGGCACCGCCACGGTAGGGGCCGGCGTCCGGTGGCGCACCCTGCTGCAGCAGACCGTGCCGCTGGGCCTGACCGGAGCCCATGGCTCCTCCGGCACCGTGGGCATTGTGGGATATTCCGCCGGCGGGGGGCTGCCGGTGATGGGCCGCGCCCTGGGCTTCGGCAGCGACCATGTGCGCAGCATCGAAGTGGTGACCCCGGACGGCCGGATGCGGCACGTGGACTCGGAGGGCGACGACGCCGAGCTGTTCACGCTGCTGCGCGGCGGCAAGGGGAATTTCGGCATCATCACCGCCATGACGCACGAGCTGACACCGTTCCAGGAGTTCTACGGCGGCGGCCTGATGTATCCGGAAGCCGCCGGACCGGGGGTGCTGCAGGCCTTCCTGGATTGGACGGCGCAGCTGCCCTCGGACGCCTCCGCATCGCTGGCCTTCCTGCATCTGCCGGATGTCCCGTTCCTGCCCGAGGAACTGCGCGGCACGGCGCCGGTGCACGTGCGGTTCGCGCTCTTCGGCAGCCGCGAAGAGGGAGACCTGCTGATTGAACCCATGCGCCGGGTGTCCGTGCCGTTTATGGACACCATCGGCCCCATGGACTACTCAGGCATTGGCAGCATCCACATGGATCCGGACGGCCCGATGCCCACTATGGAGCGCGGCGCCCTGCTGTCCTCGCTGCCCGCTGCGGAGCTGCTGGAACAGGTGGGCCCGGGCTCGGACACCCCGCTGATGATGACCGAGATCCGGCAGATGGGAGGGGCAATGGACACTGAGCCGGACATTGAGGATGTGGTACCCGGCCGCGGATCCGCGTTCCACCTGTTTACAGTGGGGCTCAACGCACCGCCCATCGCTGACGCGACTGCTTCCGCCCTGGAACGGCTCAGTGCGGCCACGGCCGCGTACTCCACCGGCACCATGGTGAACATGCACGGTCCGGCCGGGGATCCCCGGGACCGGCGGCGCGCCTGGGAGCCGGCAGCCTTCGAGCGGCTGCAGGAGGCCAAGGCCGTCTATGATCCGCAGAACCTCTTCCGCTTCGGCCACGCGGTGCCGTTGCCGGAACCCGGCACCTCCATGCAGTAGGGCTATATTCAGCCCTGTCACGGCAGGACGGGTGCAACGAAAGGCGCGGGCATGGCGAAGCTTGATTTACGGGTCCGGTTGGTGGGCAAGGTGCTGGGGGCGGTCTCGGTTTCACGCCTGAGCGAGAAGCAGATCCTGGCGAACCAGCAGCGGAGCATCCGGCACAACCCCGTGACCGACTGGTTGCTGGGCGGCCTTGCACCCGGAGTCGACGTCCGGGAAGACGCTGCCGCCGGCGACGAGGGCCGCATCCCCGTCCGCGTCTACCGGCCGGCGGACTCCGCGGAAGCACTGCCGCTGGTAGTCCTGATTCACGGGGGCGGCTGGACCACCGGGACGTTGGATGTCTATGACGGCATCGCCAGCACCATTGCCCGGGACGCGCGCGCCGTCGTCGCCTCCCTGGCCTACCGGCTGGCCCCGACACACCCGTGGCCGGCCGCGGCGGAGGACTGTTACGCCGCGCTGTGTGATGTCGCGGGGCGGGCCGCGGAATGGAACGCCGACGCCGGCCGCCTCGCCGTGGTGGGCGACAGTGCCGGCGGCAACCTGGCTGCGGTCCTGACGCTGATGTCCCGGGACCGGTCCGGGCCCGGAATCATCTTCCAGGGCCTGGTGTATCCCGCCACGGACCTGACCATGGGCAGTGCCTCCATTGAGGAGAACGCGCAAGCCCCCATCCTCACGAAGTCCGACATGCACCGCTACGGCAATCTCTACGTGCCGGACAAGGAGGACCGGAAGCACCCCTATGCCTCTCCCCTGCTCGCTCCCGACCACACCGGTCTGCCGCCGGCATTGATCCAGGTGGCCGAGCACGACCCGCTGCGCGACGACGGACTGCGCTATGGGGCGGCACTGCGGGCTGCAGGTGTACCGGTGCGCGTCAGCACCTACGTGGGCATGCCGCACGGCTACCTCGCGTTTCCGCGCCTGTTCCGCAGCGCATCGCAGGCGCTGGCAGAACTATGCAGTGAGCTGCGCCGGGCACTGGCTCCTGCACAGCAGGCGGGCTAGGGCGTGCCGGCCAGTGCCATCAGCGGCCACATCAGGACCCAGAGCAGGAACATGCCCAGGAACAACCAGGCACCGGCCTTGGGATTGCCGCCGCGCCAGGAGAGCAGCAGGACCACACCGCTGATCAGCAGCCCGGCCAGCCATCCCGGCCCCATCCACACGGTGCCGAAAGTCCAGCCGTCCACCTCCAGGGACAGCCGGAACAAGCCGTACGCAATCGGCATGGTGAGCAAGAAACCGGCCAATCCCAGTGTCAGCGCAATCCCGCCGGACCAGCCCAGCCGGACCGGTTCGGTCCCGGGCGTTTGTTCGTCCGGCGCGCTTGCGGGGGCTCCCTGCTGCGGAGCATATGGGTGGGCCGGGGTGTCCTGCCGGGACATGTCCTGCTGCGGCACGTGGTTCCTTCCGATCAGCGGTTCGGGGCGGCGGAACGGCGGCGGCGCGAGCGCGTACGACGGCGGGACTGTCCCTGAGAGCGAGACTGCGCCTGAGAGCGCGACTGCGCCGGAGTACGGGGGCCAGGCTGGATACGCGGAGCGGTTCCAGCCCCGGCGGCCATGATTCCCGCCTTGGACCGGGAGGACATCACGGACCCGACGGACAGCCAGGACATCACCGCGGCGGCGGACAGGGCGGAGCCGATCGCCAGCAGGGACCCGAAGGAACCGATCGACCCAATAGAGCAGACGGATCCCACACTGCCAATGGACAGCACGGAGTTCTTGGAACCGACGGACAGCACCGACCCCGAGGACCACAGCGATAACACCGATCGTTCCATGCTGACCCTTTCCGTCCCGGCGTATCGCCTCGACGCCCCTACCCTAACCCGGCAGGCGGCGCCTGTCCCCGACTCGTCCAGGATCAGTCGATGCCAAGAAACGATGTCAAGAAACCGTTGACGCCTGCCTGATGTCAAGTTCTAATTGACACATGAGAGCATCCCGAACCTTCAACATTGTTTACGCCGTCGCCCTCATCCTTGTGGGCGCCGCGCTCCTGGCTGCCTGGCTGCTGCTGGACATGGCCAGCTTGTGGGAGGGCTTCTGCCTGGGCGCCGGGATTACGTTGCTTGCGGCCGGGATTTACGTCGCCGTGGCCTTCGTGTGGAAGGGAAGCACGGACGCCAGCGGCACCGAATACTGGCTGCCCAGCCGGGACACCGGCGGTTCCGCCGGGCCGCTGCCGGGTCCCAAGGGCGGCGGGCAGCCGTGAGCGGCAGCAAACCGGTCACCGATCTGCAGGAACAGATCGGCAGCCTGATCCTCGGGGACCGCGGCGAAGCCGGTGCCCTCAGTGAGGAGGAGCATCTAGCCCTGGTGGCACGGGCCGCCGCAGCGGAGCGGGCCAGCCAGGAGTTGCAGCGGCGGGCCGTCATGGCGGCCCGCGGTGCAGGCGTCAGCTGGGCTGCCCTGGGCCGGGAGCTTGGCATGACGCGGCAGGCGGTCCAGCAGCGGTTCGGCGGACACCCGGACGCCGCGGAGCCCGATGCCCGCGAGCGCTGGCTTGGTCCCGTCACCGCCTTCGACGAATTGCGCGAACTGGAGCTCGCGGGGCGGCTGGGCTGGCGGACCGTGGGGGCCGAGCTGCTGCGGCACCGGATGCTGCAGACCGACACCCAGTGGGAGCACCGCCGTGTCCTCTGGACCCGTCCGGTCCACTACTACGAAACGGACGGCTGGCAGCTGGGCTGCCGGGCCTTTCCCTGGCTGTATCTGGTGCGGGACCTGCATATACCGCCGGTGGGCGAGTAATCACTCCATCTTCACGCCGCTGAGCCGGGCCACGGCCTCGGGGTCCGTGTGGTCGAAGAACATGGACTTCCCGGTATCCAGATCGGCGATGGCTGCCATTTCCTGCGGACTGAGCTCGAAACCGAACGAGTCCAGGTTCGCGGCCATCCGGTCCGGGTTCACGGTCTTGGGAATCACCACGATGCCGCGCTGGATCAGCCAGCGCAGCACCACCTGGGCAATGGACTTGCCGTGGGCTTCCGCAACGGCACTAAGTGTCGGATGCGAGAACAGGTTGTTCTTTCCCTCCGCGAACGGGGCCCAGGACTCCTGCCGGACACCGTGCTCGGTCATCATCTCGTTTTCGACCGCCCGCTGATAGAACGGGTTCGTTTCGATCTGGTTCACGGCCGGGGTGATCTCGTTGTGGATGATCAGGTCCAGCAGCCGGTCCGAGGTGAAGTTGGAGACCCCGATGGCCCGGGCGCCGCCGTCGTTATAGATCTGTTCCATCACCCGCCACTCCCCGTACACGTCGCCGAAGGGCTGGTGGATCAGGTACAGGTCCACGTAGTCCATGCCCAGGTTCTGCAGCGAATTCTGGAACGCCGGGCCGGCGCCCGTCTCTCCGTTGTCCTGGATCCAGAGCTTGGTGGTAATAAACAGCTGGTCCCGCGGGATGCCGCTGCTGCGGACGGCCCGCCCCACGGCGTCCTCATTCTGGTAGGCGGCCGCCGTGTCCAGGGAGCGGTAACCCGCTTCCAGCGCCTTGGCCACCACCTGCTCGGTGTCCTCCGGCGGGACCTGGTAAACGCCGAAACCAAGGACCGGCATTTCCACGCCGTTATTCAGGGTGAAGGTATCCATCGGGGTTTTCCTTTCGTGGCGGGGCTGCAGCGGATACTGCCCGTGGTTACAGGGCGCCGTATTCCGCGTCGGTGACCAGCTCTCCCCATTCGGATTCCTGGCCCACCGGCGGCGCCTCCCACATGGCCAGATGAGTCATCAGGCTGTTCCGGGCGGCACCGTGCCAGTGCCACTCCCCCGGCGGCGTGTAGATGGTGTCGCCGGGCCGCACCTGGACAATGAGTCCGCCCAGGGACTGGACCAGCCCGTACCCCTCGGTGACGTGCAGGGTCTGCCCGACGGCGTGGGCGTGCCAGGCAGTGCGGGCACCGGGGGCAAAATGCACGGCGTTCACCCGCATCCGCGAGGGGGCCGGCTTGGGTGCTGCAATGACCTCAAACCAAACGTCGCCGGTGAACATGTTGGCAGGGCCTTTAACGCTCGGGTGGCGCGGTTCCACTTCCATGGGATCTCCCTGGGGATGCAGCAGCCGGAGTGCCGTTTGAACCGGCACGGGACTCCTTGGACCCCTCCGACATTACAAGCGTGCGGGCTGATGCGGGAGGGGGCAGGCGCGCTGCGGCCCCGGCTGCCGCGTTCCCCTGGAGATGCTCCGGCGCTTAGCCGTGCCGCCCGCGTGGCATGAGCGTGAGCACAATGACCACCACGCCGGCTGCCAGAGCGCCCAGACCCAGGACCGCCATCTGGGAGGGGGAGCCGCTGGCGTCGGTGCCGGTATAGGCCAGCGCACTGCGGCAGGGGCGCACCGTGTTGCCGCTTACCGGGTCAACCAGCGCACCATCAGGTCCCACCGTGGCAACCGGAAGCCCTGCAGCTTCAGCAGCTGAAATTGCCGCTGCGGCGTCCGGACAGGTGCAGTTGGCTGCGCCTCCGCCGCCAGATGCTGCACCCCCGCCACCCTGGGTGGCTGTGCCCGTGGTCGGGCCCGGCGTCGCTGTGCCCGTGGTCGGGCCCGGCGTCGCTGTGCCGGTGGTCGGACCCGGCGTCGGCGTATCCGTGGTCGGACTCGGCGTCGGCGTGCCCGTGGTCGGGTCCGGCGTCGGCGTGCCCGTGGTCGGACTCGGCGTCGGCGTGCCCGTGGTCGGACTCGGCGTCGGCGTATCCGTTGTGGGGCAGGGGGTGGGAGCGGGTGAGGTGGTAGGTGGCGTGTCAGAGCAGCCGTTGGCCAGGAATTGCGCGGCCCGGGCCGGGTCCTCACGCCACGTAGCGCTTCCGTTGTAGCCCTCAAAGGGCGGCACGATGTCCCCCTGGTGGCTGTCATGGCCATTGCCGCCAAACACCGAGGACGTACTCACGTTTTGGTAGTTGTAAACACCCTCCGGCTGGCCCTGGGGGTGGTGGCAAATGCTGACCTTGCCGGCCCCCAGGGCGGGGGACGTTTGTGCCGGAAGAGTCACGGCCTGTGCAGGCCCGGCGATTCCAAGAAATGCGAGGACAAAAACAGCTAGGAAACTTAGTACACGGATGTGGGGGAGTCGTTTCATGGCGGTGGTGCTCCTGCCGACGAGGGTGCGCTGAGTGAGCCATACCCGCCTGGCGGCAGGCATGGCCGGATGCAGGCCTGGCGGGGGAATGGACGCAGCGCCGATGGCAAGAGGCCTGGCCCGTTCGCTAATCCGCTGGCCCGGCAGTGGTGAAAGATTCCGGGTGAATTGCTGGTAGCGGGATTGAGACTACGCGGGAGCCAAGTAGCGCAATAGAGTATTTGCCCATACTGCTTCGAGCAGTTCTAACTTTTTTACGCGTATTTGGAATGCACGATTTCTGTCAACGCACAGCACTGTTTTTGCCGGAAACCCGGGGTGTTTATCAGTGGCTTCCCCCTCGGGGAGGTCCGCGGGCCGGCACGCTGGCCCGCGGGAGATTAGACCCGTTCCACCGGCTGCTGCAGCTCCGTCACCCAGTCCGCCTGGTCATCGGATACCGCACGGACGTACACCTCACGGCACGGTCCGGAGGGTGCAAACCCTCGGGCAACGATCTCGGCATGGACGGCCTGCCAGCTTTCCCCAATCCGGTCCATGGCGCCCAAGTGCACACCGCAGATGGCCGCGGGCACCGAGGGCAGGTCCACCACTTCCACGCCCTCGGGAGTGGCCGGGCCGACGACATAGCCGGCCAGGATGCGCATACCCTCCTCGCCCATCTCGTACTGGGCGATCGGTGTATCCAGGGAAGCACCCGCCGCGGACAGCGCCGCCCCCACTGCATCAAAAAGCGGCCCAACAACGCCGGCCACCTCCGGCTGTTCGGCAACAACGGCGGTGCGGGCGGCCAGCCGGACGGCGGGCAGGGACTTGGAGATGATTTCGATCTGGGACATGGCATTTTCCTTTTCAATGAGGTGGAGCCTGCGCTCGACGTCGATGAGCCGTGCGGTTGCCGTCCGTTGCTCGCGTTCCACCTCGGCGCGCCGGACGCGGAGCATGTCCGCAATCCGGCCTGCGTCCACACCGGCTTCGAGGATGGAGGCAATGTCCTCCAGGCCGAAACCGAGCTGACGGAGGGCGACAATCCGGTGCAGCCGCTCCAGCTGTGCGGGATCGTAGGAACGGTAACCGCTGAACTCATCCACGTGGGCGGGAACGAGCAGCCCGGCGGTGTCCCAGTGCCGCAGCATGCGGTGGGTCACCTGCCCGATCTGTGCGAACGCTCCGATGGATAACATGCTTCAGTTCTCCTGCCTGCCACTGTGTCAGGGTCAAGTATCGCGTCCCGCAAGCTTCACACGGGGGGGTTATCCCTGCTCCGCCCGGATCCCGAGGTGGTGCAACGGGACACGCGCCCGGCCGCCCGCGCTAGGCTGGCGTCCGTCACTGCCAACGCGGGCGGTGAGGGAGGAAAACTGGTGGCCCCATGACTCTTGACGGGAATCTCACCCTTGACGCGAATCCCGAACGCGCAGCCCAGCTGTGCATCGAGGCGCAGCAGCGGCTGATGGCTTCGGTGGCGGGCCTGACCGACGCCGAGGTCCGCGGGCCCAGCCTGTTGCCGGATTGGACCGTTGGACACGTCCTCACCCATTTGGCACGCAACGCCGACGGCCTTGGCAGACGGATCGACGGCGCCCTCGACGGCCGGGATGTCCCCAAGTACCCGGGCGGCACAGCGCAGCGGGAAGGTGACATCGAGGCCGGGGCGGGCAGGTCCGCACAGGAAATCATCAGCGATCTCGCGAACAGCCAAACAATGCTCGAGACCGTCCTGGCCCGATATGCCGAGGCAGGTTTCCCCAACGGACACTTCCTGGGCGGCGAGCACTACGGGGTGGCGGCCTGTCCGGCGCACCGGCTGCGCGAAGTGGAGATGCACCATGCCGACCTCGGACTGGGATACGGACCGGCTGACTGGCCCGAAGAATACGTGGAATGGGACCTGCCGGTGCTGCTGGCCACGGTTCCGGAGCGGCTTGCCTCGGCCTCGGACCGGCGGATGTTCATGGCCTGGCTTGCGGGCCGCGGGCCCTTGGCTGCCGCCCCGGCTCTCGATCCGTGGTGACGGCGCCCTGGTGATAGTCCTTACCGGCAGACGCTCGCCCGCAGCGCACCGAACGGTTCCCAGAAGTAGTCGAAGCTGTCCTGCGGTCCGCTCATAAACCGCTGGGTGAAAACCACACCCGCGTCGCCGTTGGGATACACCGCGGCGCTGGTGCCGGAACCGCCGGCCCAACCCCACATCCCGGGTTCGGACCACGGGGCGCCCGGCCCGGTCTGCACCGCGGTCATGAACCCCCAGGATTCATCCGGCCCGGACATCTCGATCATGCCGGTCCGCTGCGGGGAGGTGAGCTGGTCATCGGTCATCTGCTGCCGCAGGGACGCGGGCAGCACGGCGTCGTCGGCCAGCTGTGCCAGGAACCGCAAATAGTCGGGCACGGTGGACACCAGGCCACCGGCCAGTGATTCGAATATCGGGGGCGCTGCCATGGCGTCCCGGTAGGAGACCGCTTCCTTCAATTGACCGTCCACTGCCTCGTACACGGTAGGGAACGTGTCCTTTCCGGTAGGAAACCCGGTGCCGGTGAGCCCGAAGGGTCCATTGACCCGCTCCTGCAGCAACTGACCAACTGAGCTGTCGGCGGCCTTGGCCATCACCACCGAGAGGAGGTCCGCGCATGAGTGATACATCCACAGGTCCCCCGGCTGATGCGCCAGCGGCAGAGCAGCGAGGCGGGCCAGATACTCCTCGTGAGTCAGGTCCGGCGGGTTCGGACCCCACAGCAGGTCGCGGGTGGCGGCGGCGTAGGGTGTGGGCGCGAAGTCGATGCCGAATCCTGCGGTGAAGGTCAGCAGGTGACGCAGGGTGATCGGCCCGCGGGCGGGGACCGAGACGGACAGTGGCGCATCGGGTGTGGCGAGCACGCGCAGGTGCCCCAGCACGGGGAACATGCGGGACACGTCCTCATCCAGTTCCAGGGTGCCGTCTGCGAGCAGGCTCAGGGCCAGGGCGCCGCCCAGCAGCTTGCTCAATGAGGAAATGCGGAACGGGGTGTCCTCGCCCATTGGCGCGGACCGCCCAACACCCAGCGAACCGGTCGCGAAGATCTCTGTCTGCCCGTTAAGCCGGATACCCGCCACCAGCCCCGGGCACCAGCCGGATTCAACGGTCTCGGACAGTTTGTCCCACAGCGGTGCACCGATGCCTGGCATGGGTCCACTGTCCGCTGGCCATGCCGGGGAGTCAACGGCCACGGTCCCCGCAGCGGTATCGGCAGCGTATGCTGTGCCGCATGACGGCACCCATGGTTTACGTCCTGTTTCCGGGCACTGCGCGCAAAGCCCTCACCTTTTATGCCGGAGTGTTCGGCGGTGAGCTATCGCTGCATACGAACCGGGACTTCGGCAGCGGCGGCGCGCCGGACGCGGTTGCGCACGGAGTCCTGGATGGCCCTGTCGCCCTGGCCGGAGCAGATACCGACGGGCCGGAACAGAACGTCCGGATGGAGGGGGTCATGCTCTCCCTGCTCGGGACCGGCGAACCGGAACTCCTGCATAGCTGGTTTAGCCGGCTTGCGGCCGACGGCCGGATCGTGGACCCGCTTGGCCCCAAGCCGTGGGGCGCTTCGGACGGTCAGGTCATTGACCGATACGGACTGCACTGGCTGATCGGCTACGAACCGAAGGCACAGGACCAGAAGTGAGCGGCCGCCTCGTCCTTCTCGGTGCCAGCGGATATACCGGCACCCTGGTGTTGGACGCGCTGATCCGGCGCGGCGTGCGTCCCGTCCTCGCCGGACGCAATACCGCCGCACTGTCTTCCCTGGCGCGGGACCACGGCGGGTTGGAGTTCACTGCCGCAGATGCCGGCGATACCGGCAGTATCCGGCGGCTGCTGAATCCCGGCGACGTGCTGATCACCACCGTGGGGCCCTTTGAACGGTTCGGCCTGGGGGTGGCGGAAGCTGCCGTGCAGGCCGGTGCGCGCTACATCGACACCACCGGCGAGGTGGGGTTTGTCCGCACCCTGCAGGAGCGGTTCGGACGGCAGGCAGAGGAAACCGGCGCCGTGCTGTTGCCTGCGTTCGGATATGACTACGTACCGGGCATCCTGGCCGGCGCCCTGGCGGCGCAGCAGGCCGGAGAAGCCGGACGGAGGCTCGACGTCGGATACTTCACCGCGGGCGCGCTGAGTCCAGGGCTCAGCCAGGGTACCCGGACCACCATGCGCGACGGCTTGTTCCTGCCCGCAGTGCGGTTGAGGGACGGGCATCTGGTGGAAGAACGGGCGGCAGCAGATGTCCATGTTTTCCCGGTGAGCGGTTCCCGCCGGGGACACAAAGCGGGCTTCCTGGTTCCCGGAACGGAAGTCCTGTTCCTACCCGATGCCTTCCCCCAGCTGGATAGCGTGTCGGTGTACAACGGCTGGTTCCCTTCCCTCAGCCGGGCAATCAGCCTGGCATCCGCAGCCAGCCATGCGATCGGAAAGTCGGCCCGGGGCCGCCGCCTGCTGGAGAACCTGTCCGCTCCCCTGATCGGGAAACCCGGCGGACCGGACAGCGCCCGGCGCGCAAAAACCCGTACACAGGTGGTGGCCGCCGTGACCGGGAGGGACGGAAGCCTGCTCTCGGCCGTGCAGCTCACCGGGCCCAATGTCTACACGTTGACCGGTGAGCTGATCGCTTGGGGAGCGGAGCAGCTGCGCGACCGGCAGGACCTGGACCCGGGTGTGGCCAGTCCCCTCAGCGCCTTCGGCCTCGAGGATCTGGCCAGCGGCTGCGCCGGCCTGGGTCTGGTGCCGGTGGAGGGCCGCCGGGCATAGGCACCGCCCCTTTGCCTTTCCCCAGCCGTGCTCGTAGAGTCGGTTCCAGTGACACGGGGTGCCGTAAGGCTGAGATGAAACCCGTTGAACCTGATCTAGTTAGAACTAGCGAAGGGATGTCGTGGATGACTATTCGCCTGACACCGTTAACCGTTTCCAACCATCTGTCGCGCCTGCGCGCCGAACCGCCGCTCGTGCAATGCCTGACCAACGCCGTGGTCACCAACTTCACTGCCAACGTGCTGCTGGCACTCGGCGCCGCCCCGGCCATGACGGATATCCCCGGCGAGGCGGGCCCGTTTGCCCGGGTTGCTTCCGCCGTGCTGATCAATCTTGGCACTCCGCATGCCGACCAGCGCACAGCCATGCTCGAAGCCGCCGAAGCAGCCAATGCCGCCGGAACGCCTTGGGTGCTTGACCCGGTGGCCGTGGGCAGCCTTCCGGTCCGCACCGCCCTGGCCTCGGAACTGCTGGCCCTGCGCCCCACCGCCGTCCGCGCCAATGCCTCGGAGATAATGGCCCTCGCCGGGCTCGGCTCGGGCGGTCGCGGTGTTGACGCCACCGATAACCCCGAGGACGCCCTGCCTGCCGCGTCCCTGCTTGCAGCCAAGTACGGCTGCATCGTGGCCGTCTCCGGCGCCACCGATGTCATCACTGACGGCACGGACACCTTGCGGCTGAGCAACGGGACCTCCCTGCTCACTAAGGTCACCGGCGGCGGTTGCGCCCTTGGCGCGGTTACCGCGGCGTTCCTTGCGGTTGCCGGCGACGCCGGGCCCGACGGCGGCGGGCTGGTGGCGGCGGCCGCCGCCACTGCGGCCTATACCGTGGCGGCCGAGCATGCCGCAGCCTCCGCGTCCGGCCCGGGCAGCTTCGCTCCGATCTTCCTCGACGCCCTCTGGCACCTGGATGCGGAGCTCGTAGCCGAACGGCTGGCCGCCGCGTGAACACTGCATCTTTCCCGGACTCCGGCCGCCTCCGCGAAGGTGCGCGGAACACCGGCATCTACCTCGTTACCGACACCCTCTTGTGCGGGGCCCGGGGCGTGACCGAAACCGTGCGGGCCGCCGTGGCCGGCGGCATCCGGACGGTGCAGGTCCGGGAAAAGCAGGCTTCCGCTGCCGACTTTTACCAGCTGGTGTTGGCCGTGGCTTCAGCCATCGGGGACCGCGCCCTGGTACTGGTTGATGACCGGGTGGACATTTACCTGGCTGCCCGGACCGCGGGCGCCGAAGTGCACGGGGTGCACGTTGGCCAAAGCGACCTGCCCGCCGGCGCGGTGCGGCGGCTGGTGGGACCGGACGCCGTTGTCGGGCTGACCGCCAACACGGAGCGGCATCTGGCTGCCGTTGGCGCGCTCCCCGCCGGGACCGTGGACTACCTGGGTGCCGGCGTCATCCGGCCCACCAGCACCAAACCGGACCACCCCGAACCGTTGGGAATAAGCGGTTTCCAATCCTTCGCTGCCTCCTCGCCGCTGCCGTGCGTTGCGATCGGTGGGATCCAGCCCGCCGACGTCGTTGCGCTGCGCGCCGCCGGCGCTTCCGGAATTGCCGTGGTTTCAGCTGTCTGCGCTGCTGTTGATCCCCGCAGGGCGGCAGAGGAACTGGTGGCGGCATGGAACCGGTGAAAGTCCCCCGGGTGCTGAGCATTGCCGGCACCGATCCCACGGGCGGAGCCGGCATTCAGGCCGACCTGAAATCCATTGCGGCCACCGGTGGCTACGGTATGGCCGTAATCACCGCCCTCGTGGCGCAGAACACCGTTGGCGTGCGCTCGGTGCACACGCCTCCGGTGGCGTTCCTCCGCGAGCAGCTCACCGCCGTCAGCGACGACGTCGTTATTGACGCCGTGAAGATCGGCATGCTGGGCACTGTGGAAACTATTGAGGCCGTCTCTGAATGGTTGACTGCCGTCCGTCCGCCCCGTGGTGCTGGATCCGGTCATGATTGCCACAAGCGGTGACCGGCTGCTGAACGCCGATGCCGAGGATGCCATGCGGCGGCTGCTGGGCGGGGTGCATCTGGTGACCCCCAACCTTCCCGAACTCGCGGTACTGGTGGGGGACGCCTGCGCCGGCAGCTGGGACGAGGCGCTGGGCCAGGGCGTCCGCCTGGCGCGGGCCCACGGGGTGGCGGTGCTGGTGAAGGGCGGTCACCTTGCCGGCCCGGCGGCCCCGGATGCGCTGGTCAGCATCGGCGGTGACGGCGCGGTACGCACCGCCGAGGTGAGCTCGGCCCGGGTGGACACCGTGAACACGCACGGCACCGGCTGCTCGCTGTCCTCCGCACTCGCCACGCTGTATGCGCGGTCCGGGAATTGGGAAGTGGCGCTGCAGGCGGCCAAGACCTGGCTGCAGGAGGCCTTGGAAACCGCTGATGAGCTGGACGTCGGGACCGGCCATGGACCCGTCAATCACTTCCACGGGGTGTGGGCCCGCGGCCTGGCGGACATGCCGGGCGACGGCAGCCACTCCGTAGCCTAAGGCTGTCTGAGCGACGAGAAAACCAGCAGGTCCCGGCGCTGCCCGGCGATCACCATGTAGCTGCGCAGCAGGCCTTCACGCTCAAAACCGGCGGATTCGGCGGTGCGGATGGAAGCGGCGTTCCACGGCTCGATGTACAGCTCCATGCGCTGCACTTCGGGAATGGACCAGGCGAACTCCGCCACCGCGCGCAGGGCGTTTCCGGCGTAGCCGCGGCGGCGGGCAGCGGGGATGATTCCGTAGCCCGCCTGCGTGCGGCCGTGCGGCAGTTCCCAGCCCCACAGGCCGACCTGTCCCACTACCGTGTCCGTCTCCGCGTCGGTGATGGCGAAGGAGAAACCCGATCCTTTGTCGTGGAGCTGCCGCTGCCGCTCCAGCCACTCCAGCGCCTGCTCGTGGTCCGCGTTGGCGGGCAGGCTGCCGACGGTGGGAAAGTACTCGTCCCGGGCCATCTCCATCACCATTGGGGCGTCCTCATCGCGGAAAGCCCGCAGGCGCACATTGCCGTACTGCGGGTCGGTCGAGGGCCAGGGCGGGATGCCGGTGCTGGATTCCATGGGCATAGCTTGCCACGCCCGGCGCCGGCATTCCCGGTATTGGTGCGTTTACTTGCGGCCGAACAGCTTTCCGAGCCAGCTCGATCCGCCCGCCTGGGCGCCCACGGACGTCGCGGCATTGGTGCTGCACGTGCAGCGGTCCGCCTTGGGCACATTGTTCATGACCTGGTCCACGTGGTTGCCGCATCCGGCCCAGGTGGTCTTGCCGCACTTGCGGCAGCTGACTGCTCGGCACATTTTGAACTCCTTTTTCGACTTGCTAAAGCACTTGTTCCATCATCCTGGCAGGTACCCCCGGGGGTATGCAAAACGGCGTCGTTCGGTTTGCTGGCATACCCCCATGGGTATTACGGTTGAAGCAGATCGGATACCCCTGGGGGTGTCTAACCGCAACACAAAGGAGGCAACATGCTGCTCGAACGCATCTACGACGAGGATCTGGCCCAGGCCAGCTACTTCATCGGGTGCCAGCGCAAGGGCGAGGCAGTGGTGGTGGACGCCCGCCGGGACATCAGCCCCTATCTGGAACTAGCCGCCGCCAACGGCATGCGCATTGTTGCAGTGACGGAAACCCACATTCACGCCGATTACCTCTCCGGCACCCGCGAACTGGCCGCCGCCACCGGTGCCGAGATGTATGTTTCCGGCGAAGGCGGCACCCACTGGCAGTACCGCTTCGAGGCCCACCGCCTGCACGACGGCGACACCGTGGCCCTGGGCAACATCACCCTCAAGGCCGTCCACACCCCCGGCCACACCCCGGAGCACCTTTCCTTCCTGGTCACCGACGGCGCCTTCAGCAAGGACCCCGGTTACCTGCTTTCCGGCGACTTCGTGTTCTCCGGCGACCTCGGCCGGCCGGACCTGCTGGATGAGGCCGCCGGCGGAGTGGACACCCGCTTCGAGGGCGCTCGGCAGATCTGCCGCAGCCTGCAGCAGAAGTTCCTCACCCTCCCGGACCACATCGCCGTTTACCCGGGGCACGGCTCCGGCAGCGCCTGCGGCAAGGCCCTGGGCGCCCTGCCCTCCACGACCGTGGGCTACGAGCGGCTCTGCTCCTGGTGGGGGCCGTACCTGGCAGCCAATGATGAGCAGGGCTTCGTGGATGACCTGCTCAACGGCCAGCCGGATGCCCACGCCTACTTCGGCCGGATGAAGCGTGAAAACCGGCAGGGCCCTGCCGTCATGGGCGAACGTCCCGAGCTGGAAGAACTCACGGCCGACGACGTCGCGCGCGGCCTCGAGGAGACCGGGATCACCTTTGTGGACACCCGCCCCCACACCGCCGTGCATGCGGGAACCGTGGCCGGTTCCGTCAACATCCCTGCAGGCAACAAGACCGCCAGCTTCGGCGCTTGGGCCGTGGACCCGGAAACGGACAGCCGCCCGCTGGTCCTCCTCGCCGCTGACGCCGCAGCCGCCCGCGAAATGTGGGACCACCTGGTCCGTGTGGGCATCGACAAGGTAGCCGGCTACACCACCAGCCTCGAAGGCCTGCCCTCCTACAACCCGCAGCGCATCCTTCCGGAAGACCTGGCCGGCTTCGATGCCGCACTGGTACTGGATGTGCGCAACAAAACCGAACACATTGACGGCCACATCCCCGGCTCCAGCCAGCTCAGCGCCGGGCGGGTCCTGTGGAACCAGGACCAGCTGCCGGCCGGGGGCAGCATCGTGACGTACTGCCAGAGCGGTGTACGCAACTCGGTGGCCGCCAGCACGCTGCGCCGCGCAGGGTTCGACGTCGTCGAGCTCGAGGGCAGTTACGCCGGCTGGAAGCAGTGGAAGGACGCCCAGGAGGCCTAACCGCCGCCTGCAGGCAACACACGCAAAAAGGGGGGGTGCCCCGCATCGCGGAGCATCCCCTTCACACCGGATTAGGCCAGGGACAGGAAGAGCTTTTCCAGGTCCTTCTTGTCCATGGATCCGTCCTCATTGGTCAGGCACTGTTCCAGGCCGGACGCGATGATCGCGAACCCTGCCTTGTCCAGGGCCTTCGAGACGGCAGCGAGCTGCGTGACGATGTCCTTGCAGTCCCGGCCCTCCTCCAGCATCCGGGTCACTGCAGCCAGCTGGCCCTGTGCCCGCTTGAGCCTGTTGACAACGGGTGCGAGTTCGGTGGTGTCGAGCTGCATAACCTTCTCCTTCACGTGGAATTCTTCCCCAACTATACCCCCCGGGGTTTTAGCAGGACTGGGCCCGGCCCCTCCTGGAAAGCTTCCGGAACCTCCTCCAACCACCCGAAAAGAGACCGCCATGGCCTCCGCGCCCACCCCCGCCGTTGCTGAACTTGACGCCGCCACCCTCCGCGAATGGATCAGCGCGCATGAGGACCTGGTCATCCTGGATGTCCGGTCCGCCGCAGAATTTGAATCCCTGCACATCCGCGGGGCCTACAACGTCCCGCTTCCTCTGCTGTCCGAACACACCACGGAGCTGGCCGAACGCCTGGGCAGCCGGGTTGTACTGGTCTGCCAGTCCGGCGTCCGCGCCGAACAGGCCCGTAAGCACCTGGACGCTGCAGGCATCGACACCGCCAGGGTCCTGAAGGACGGCGTGCCCGGTTTCGCAGCGGCCGGCGGCGTCGTCGTCCGGGGCGCCCGGCGCTGGTCGCTGGAACGCCAGGTCCGCATGGCTGGGCCAGGCCCTGTCCAAGATGCCCTGGAACAAGAGCGCCGCCGATCCCAGGGCCTCCTCGGCCATCGCCCAGCTGCCCGCCGTCCGCTAAGCGGTGTTTCCGCTCTTGTTCCTCCCTCTTTCTCTTGTTCCTCCCTCTTTAAGGACCGTTCCATGACAGTCGCCTTCGCGGCAACCCTGCTGCTCTCCGTGCTGATCGGGCTTTCGCTCGGCCTGCTCGGCGGTGGCGGGTCCATCCTCACCGTGCCGATACTCACCTACGTCGCCGGGCTGAATCCCCGCGAGGCAATTGCCTCCTCGCTGTTCGTTGTCGGCGCGACTTCCGCGGTGAGTGTCCTCGGGCATGCCCGCAAGGGCAGGGTGATGTGGCGCACCGGGCTGCTGTTCGGCGCGGCCGGCATGGTCGGCGCCTTCGGCGGCGGCCAGGTGGGAGGCCGCCTGCCGGAGACCGTCCTGATGGTGGCGTTCGCCGCCATGATGCTGGCTGCCTCCGTGGCCATGATCCGCGGCCGCAGGGGTGCCCCGGCCGACAGTCGGACGGGCGAGCAACCGGCGCCGAAGGTACTGCTGATGGGGCTGGTCATCGGATTGGTGGCAGGACTGGTGGGTGCAGGCGGCGGTTTCCTGATTGTGCCCGCGCTGGCGCTGCTGGGCGGGCTGACCATGCCAGCCGCCGTCGCAACGTCGCTGGTGGTGATTTCCTTGCAGTCGCTGGCCGGACTGGGCGGCTACCTCACCACCGTGAACCTTAACTGGCCGCTGGTAGGCGCAGTTACCGTATTGGCCGTCCTCGGCTCCCTCATCGGCGCCCGGCTGGCCGGAAAGATTCCGGAAGCCGCACTTCGGCGCGGCTTCGGCATCTTTGTGCTGGTCATGGGGATGTTCGTCCTGGCCCAGGAGCTGCTGGGCCTGCGCTAGGCGCGTCCCAAGCCGGCACGGGGGCCGTCCCGGGAATCGAAAAGGCAAAATTTACCGTTTTGAAGCCGAATATCGGTAAGTTTTGCCTTTTCGCCGTGCTGACCGCCTTGCAGCCACACTCCGTGGGAACCTCGGCGAGCCCTTTTAGACCGACCGGGTCTCGCCGGCCCGGTCGGTGAAAGCGGCCGTCAGGTTCCCCGCGAGCGCCTCCTCCACCCGGCGGCCCATGTCACGGATCTCCTCGTCGTCGGCAGCCACCATCTGGTTGCGCGCGGTCTCAAGTACCAGCGAGTTCTGCCGGCGGAGCTCCGCCCGCTGCGATTCGTTCACGGCGGTGGCCGCACAGTCGCGCAGCAGCCGCAGCACGGCGGTGAGCACAATAGGTTCGGAATGGGCAAAGCGGCGCACCGGGCCGCAGACCAGGTCCAGGAAATAGCGGTAGTCCCGGCCGTCGGTGACCAGGCGCTGCACCCCGTGGGCGTCTTGGTGTGCTTCGGGTCCCAGCCGGCGACGCTGCAGGTCCACCAGCAGGTCCGCGCAGTACCCGGTGGCATGGGCTGCAGTGATGGGGTCATTGATGCTCGGAGAGATGGCCTTCACCGCAATGTCGGTCAGCTGCCTCAGCCCCAGCGCCGCATCCTGTTCGGGAGTGCGTTCGTACCCGATTTCCAGGGACTCGGCCAAGGCGTTCCGGACCGCTGCAAGCGGCACGGTGCCGCCGTCGTCGACCCACACCCGGGCCACCGGGGAGCCGAGCGTCACGTGGTCGCCGGGCTGGACCATAATCCGCATTTTCAGCCCGTGCTTTTCCAGGGCGGCCATCAGCGGCTTCCAGTCCACCGTCTGCACAATCCCGCTGCGGCCCACGGGAACCAGGGTGCCGCCGTCGGGCACCGGGAATTCCTGCACCTCGCCCGTTTCGGAGAGCGGATACGTGTCGCGGAGCACGGCCAGGCAGCTCTGGTGCGCGCTGCGCATCATGGTGTCCACCCGCAGGGACCGGGCAATGTGCCCGATAAAGAGCAGCAGCACAATCCCGGAGGCGATGCCCAGCACGTAGACCAGGCCCACCACCAGCACGGGCACCGGCCGGTCCGCGTCCATCCCGTGCAAGCCGGTGATGCTGACGAGGAACGTTCCCAGCAGCACGCCCAGGACCGCCTGGGTGCGTACGTCGCGGGCAAATTCGCGCAGCAGCCGGGGCGAGAACTGCTGTGAAGCCAGCTGTAGCGCCACCACGGTCAGGGAAAAGGTCACGGTCGCGGCGGTCATCACGCTGGTGGCCACGGTCTGCAGCAGGCTGGACGCGGCGTCGACGCCGGTGGGCCAGATCCAGCGGGCCCAGGCCACGTCGTCGCCCGGCCGGACCGGCATCAGCAGCAGGGTGACCAGCAGCGCCGCCAGGGAAGCACAGCTCGGCCAGAACCACATGGACGCGCGCAGTCCGTCCCGGGTGATCCGGAACCGCGGCTCGGGAACACGCGGACCGGGTGCGGCGGTGGTGGAACCGTGGGCTGGCTGAGCCATCGGAGCCTCTCTAAAGGTGGGACTTTCGCGTACCTTCAGTCTGCCCGGAAGCCGGCGCCGCTTCCACTCAGGGTTGGGGCAGGGAAACCGTAAACGTCGTCCCCCGTCCGGGCGCGCTGGTGAAGGTCAGGGTACCGCCGTGCGCTTCCACAATGTTCTTGGTGATCACCAGGCCCAGCCCGACGCCGGGAACCGCCGAGGCCACCGCCCCGCGGCTGCGGAAGAACTTCGTGAAGACCTGTTCCTGCTCGGCCTGGCTCATGCCGATCCCGGTGTCTGCCACTTCCAGCAGCACATTCCCCGCGTCCTGCCACAGCCGCACGCTGACAATGCCGCCGCCCGGCGAATATTTCACCGCATTCGACAGCAGGTTATCCACCACCTGGGCCAGCCGGTGCGGGTCCACATCAGCAGTGAGGGACTCGGGCAGGTCCGGCTGCAGCTCCACCAGGTTGGACCGGGCTTTGGGCGCAACCGACACAATGCCGGCCCGCACCACCTCCGCGAGGTTCACCGGCCGGCGCTCCATCTTGGTATTGCCGGACGCCACGGACAGCAGGTCCGAAACGAGGCCGAGCAGGCGTTCTGCATTGCGGAGTGCAACCTTTAATGCCGCACCGACGTGCTCCGGCAGCCCTTCTTCGTCCAGGGCGAGATCCAGGTAGCCCAGGATCGAGGTCAGCGGGGTGCGCAGTTCATGCGAGACGCTGGCGACGAATTCGTCCTGCGCGGTGACGGCGTGCACCAATCGGGTGACGTCGGTGAAGGCGATCACGGTGCCGGTGAGCTCTTCGTCCGTCCGGATGGGGCGGGCGGAAATGTTCAGGGCCAGCTGGTTGCCGCTGCCGGGACCAAACCAGACGACTTCGTCGGAGAAGGACTCGCCCGCGACGGCACGGCGTACGGGCCGTTCGAGGGCTGGGACGGGGGTCACCCGGTCCGGACCGAAGAGGATCCTGCCTCGATCGAAGACCTCCGTGTCCCCCATGATCTGGCCCCAGGTGGACATGAGGTGCGTGTTGGCCAGCACTTTTTCGCCGTGTGCGTCCAGGACGAGCAGGCCGACGTCGGCGGCGTTCAGGATCGTTTCCAGCAGCGCCTGGCTCTTCCGGCTCGCGGCCAGGTTTTCCTGCAGGATGGCGTCTTTTTCCTCCAGGGCTTTCTGGTTCTTTCGCACTTCTGCCTCTGCCGCGGCGCGGGCCTTGTCGGCCGCTTCGGCTTTCCGCAGGGCCTCCACCAGATCCCGCTCGTAGCGTGTGCGCTCCGAGGCATGGAATACGGAAATCCGGTCCGGGCCGGCGTCGCCGTCATCGCCGGCTCCGGGGGTACGGACACCGGAGAGCAGCACCGGAATCCGGCTGCCGTCCTCAGCCATCAGCTCCACGGCCATCTCGTTGAAGCAGCCGGCCACCGCCAGCTGCGGCACTGCGTGGGAGGCAAACAGCACCCGGTCCCCCACCGGCAGCAGGTCAAGGATGCTGCCGCCCAGGAGGTGTTCATGCGTATGCCCGGTCCAGGACAGCAGCTTGCGGTTGACGTCCAGGATCGTGCCGTCCGTTTCGAGGACGAGATATCCGGAAGCCGCTTCGTGGAAATGGGCCTCGTAGTCGTTAGGCATGTCGTTCCGTCTTCAGGAAGTCGTGGACGGCCTGCGCCGTCAGGCGGGGTGCGCTGAGATGGGGCAGGTTTCCCCGGACCGCCAGCATCGTGCGGGTGCCGGCGGGAAGATGTTCGAACAGATAGTTGGAGGCCGACGCAGGGCTGAGCGGATCATCCCGGGTTTGCAGGACCAGTGCCGGGACCTGCACCCGGGGCAGCAGGTGCCGTACGTCCGCGGCCAGGGACATCTGCAGGAAGTCGCGGACATAGTCCGGGTGCAACCGGCACAGCCGGTCGGCAAAGTATGAACTGAGGCCGGAGCCGGGTTCCTTGCCCACCACTCCCGGCGCGACGGCCGCCACCCACAGCGGGTAGTTCGCGTCCACGGAGCGCAGCAGCTCCTCAGCTTCTGCGGGCTCGAAACCGCCCACATAACCGTCGTCGTTCAGATAGCGGGCCGTACCGCCCAGCAGGACCAACCGTCCGATCCGCGGGGTCCGGGTGGCTGCGGACAATCCCATCATGCCCGCGATGCTGTGGCCCACAATGGTCGCGTCCTGCAGGTCCAGGACCTCCAGGACCTCCATCAGGTCTGCCAGGTACGCCTCCAGGGATGCGTACCGGAGCGGGTCGTAGGCCTCCGGATCCGCGCCGCCCGTGCCGACGTGGTCCAGCAGCACCACCCGGTGGGTATCGGTGAATTCCGGCAGGATCGGGTCCCAGACCACCTGGTCGCAGCCGAAGCCTTGTACCAGCACGAGCACCGGGCCGTCGGGGCGTCCAAGCACCCGGACGTTGTTTCTCCGGATGACTGCATCAGCGTTCATGCTGCCGCCGAAAGGTTTGGCGGGAAAAGGGCAGCGAAGCGCAGGGGCTCGCGGCGGCGGAGAGCCTGCGGACAGCGGTACGCATTGAAGTAGAGACCTTACGTTGAGACTGTGCCTGCTGCCGATGAGAGGCCGGCAGTGGAGACGCACTTGGTAAGTACGCTTATCCCCGCTGAAATTCTTGCAGACTGCCGCACGGCAACGAAATCGGCAGTTTTGGCCGGGACAGGGTTTTGCGCGGAGGGCTCCGTTTCTCAGACGGAGCCCACCGCGCGCGGGGCACAGAACGGCACCGCCACTCCGCGGGGTCTCTACCTCCCACGGGGCACCGATACTTGCACGGAACTCTCAAGAAAGGCGCAGGTTTAACGCAAGGACAGCCAAATCAGCGGTTTGGTAGGAAGCGGCACCGCCGGGGCCAGTGCTGCGGCCCTCGCCACCGATCCCTGGAAACTTGCCTACGAATGGGTATTAGTTCCCTCACACTGGCGCCGGATATGTACAGCGCACACCGGGCGGCGGCGTATCGTTGACTTAAATCAACCTTTGACATCCGTCAACCACTTTTGGAGTGTGCATGTCCGTCTCCCCTGCCCTGCAGGATGCCCGCGCCGAGGCTGAAGCCGCGGCAAAACGCAAACACCGCGAAGTCCTCCAGGCCCTGACCGGCCTGCTGCTGGGCATGTTCGTCTCGATGCTGGCAAGCACCGTGGTGAGCACCTCGCTTCCGGTGATCATTTCCGACCTCGAAGGCGACCAGGCCGCCTTCACCTGGGTGGTCACCGCCACCCTGCTGGCCACCGCCGTGTCCACTCCGGTCTGGGGCAAACTGGCCGACCTGCTTAACCGCAAGGTTCTGGTCCAGCTGGCACTGATCATCTTCATTGTCGCCAGTGCCGCGGCAGGCTTTGCGCAGAACACGGACTGGCTGATCGCCATGCGCGTGATCCAGGGCATCGGCGCCGGCGGTCTGGGCGCGCTGACCCAGATCATCATGGCGGACATCATTTCCCCGCGTGAGCGCGGCCGCTACATGGGCCTGTTCGGCGCGGTGATGGCTTTGTCCACCGTGGGCGGCCCGCTGATCGGCGGCGTCATCACCGACTCCGTCAACTGGCGCTGGAACTTCTACGTCGCGGTGCCGCTGGCCGCCGTCGCGCTCTTTATGATTCAGAAGACCCTGCACCTGCCCGCCCTGAAGAAGCGCAAGGTCACCATTGACTACGCCGGCATCATCCTGCTGGCCGCTTCGGTCTCGGTACTGCTGATCTGGGTCTCCCTGGTGGGCACCGACTTCGACTGGATCAGTGCTGCCACCGCATGGATGGTGGGCGGTTCCCTGGTGGGCCTGGCCGCCTTTGTGTTCGTGGAGCTGAAGTCCTCCGAGCCGGTCATCCCCCTGACCCTGTTCCGTAACCGCACCTTCACCTTCTCGGTGATCGGCTCCCTCGCCGTCGGCGTGGCAATGTTCGGCACCTCTGTGTTCCTGTCCCAGTACATGCAGCTGGCCCGCGGTGCTTCGGCAACCATGTCCGGCATCATGACCATTCCGATGATGGGCGGCCTGCTGATCGTCTCTACCCTCGTAGGCAAGATGATCACCAAGACCGGCAAGTGGAAGGCCTACGTGGTCTCCGGTGCGGTCATCCTCACGGTAGCCCTGGTGCTGATGGGCACCATCGAATACGACACCAACTTCTGGCTGGTTTCCCTCTACATGTTCCTGCTGGGTGCCGGCGTGGGCATGGTCATGCAGAACCTGGTGCTGGTAGTGCAGAACGATGTCCCCACCCGTGACCTGGGTGTGGCCAGCTCCGGCATCAACTTCTTCCGCACCATCGGCGGCACCATCGGCGTTTCGGCGCTGGGCGCCGTGCTTGCCACCCAGGTCACCGACCGGATGGCGGAAAAGCAGGGCGAATTGATGGGCGCCATCATGTCGCTGGGCGAACAGGGCAAGGAAGTTGCCGCTTCCCTGACTTCCGGGGCCATCCCAGCTGTGAGCGCCCTGCCGGAGCCGGTGCGGGTAATCGTGGAATCCGTCTACGGTTCCTCCGTTGCGCATATCTTCATGATCGCCGCTCCGCTGGGCCTCCTCACGCTGCTGGCCGTGCTGTTCCTGCCAAACCTGGAACTGGGCAGCATGACCCGGCACGAGAAGATGCAGGCGGAATCGAAGGGTGCCACCACCGCCGTCGACGGCGAAGCAGCCCTCGAAACCGCTGAGCACACCGCGGGAGACACCACAGATCGGATCACCGCGGATGCGCAGGCCGCTGCCGGCCAGAATCCGGATGTTCCTGCCGGAAAGCGCGAGAACTAGCGTGACGACGCCGGCGGCCGAGGAAGCCGCTGAGGCGACCATGGAGTCCTCGATCGCGGCAGTCGAGCGGCAGTTTGCACACATGCTGACCGCAACGCGGCGGACCTTCAAGGACGCAGCCCTGGCCGTCCACCCCTCGCTGCAGCCGCTCGGGTTCACGGTCATGATGACCCTGTACCAGGGCACGGAATGCCAGCAGGGGGCGGTGGCGGAAGCCCTGCAGGTGGACAAGGCGCTGTTGAGCAGGACCGTCTCACAGCTGGAGGCCCTGGGCCTGGTGTG
Source organism: Arthrobacter sp. zg-Y750 (assembly GCF_020907365.1). Lineage (NCBI taxonomy): Bacteria > Bacillati > Actinomycetota > Actinomycetes > Micrococcales > Micrococcaceae > Arthrobacter > Arthrobacter sp. zg-Y750. The sequence goes on from NZ_JAJJOC010000006.1 coordinate 258,372, forward strand.
CCGGCGCGCGGATCCTTCTGACGGGCGGGCCCAGCTCCTGGACCTGACCCCCGAGGGACGGGCCCGGTTCGAGTCCTCGCATTCGGCTAAGCGATCCCGCCTGCGGGGCCGTTTGGAAACGTGGAATCCGGCCGAGGTGCAGCAGCTCGCGGACCTGCTGACCAAGCTCAATGAGCGTCCCTGAGGTTTAGGGAACACAGTGCAGCAGTGGGCGGGCACCAAAGGGGTTGCGGGCCCAGCGGGTGCCCCACCGCGGGCGCCGCCGGCGCG